>CAZVVS010000704.1:0-1969 GCA_964630585.1 uncultured Gordonia sp. | reverse complement strand
TCGACACCCGAGGTGGCCTAAACCAGGTCTCCGACCGGACCAGGACGGTTCACCCAACTCACCTACACCTCGTTCGACGCCGGTGCGTCGGCGCCGCGGGGCTCATTGCACACCGCGACGGGCCAGCGCAGCCACGGCGGCGGGTGGCAGGTCAAGCAAGTGGTCGGGGACCTCGATCCCGCTGAGATCGAGCACCTCACCGCGCGCATCGTCACCCGATTCGACCTCGAGCCCGCCCTGCCGGCCTTCCCGACGCCCGATCAGATCGCGCACCGCCCCGCACGTCTGAGCTACGTCGCATTCGGCGACGGTCGAGCCGCTTATTGGCACACCGTCGACGCCGGGCGCGATGGCACTGGCCGACCGGGCAATGTGTTCGCCCACGTGATCGCCGTCGAGGAACAGGACGGGGCCGTCGGCGGGTTTGCGCCGATCGAACTGTGGCACTGGCCGGGGTGGCTCATCCCGTACGGCCAGGAGGCCGTCACCGCGGCGACGCTTCCCGACGGTCCGCCGGCGCTGGTGGCAAACCAGGCATTGTCAGTGGAGTCCTCGGTGGCCTTCCTGCTCGACGCGGCCGGTGACCGCACCGTCGTCGCGCGAGTGCTGCTCGATGCCGTCGCCGCACGGCTGGCCGACCCGACGAACGGACCGGTGGTCCTGGCCGTCGATGATCATGACCGCGCCGCCTCGTGGATAGCGGCCGTCAGCCACTTCCTCACCCCGGCGGGTGCGCGGAATCTCTCGTGGAGCACCCACGATTCCGCTGATGCGGTCGCGGCCGGGGTGGCCGCCGACCTGCATCTGGTGGTCGTTCCGCGGGCCGGTGCGACCGGGCTGCTCGGGCACACCGGCGTCGGCGCCGTCATCGACGAGACCGAGGAGCCCTACCTCGGCGACCCGGGATCGGTGCACCGCCTGCCCGCTGCGGCCGCCGGTACGGTGGCCGTCACCCCGCTGTCGGTCCTTGCCGAGGCAGTACTCGCCGACGAGGAGATCGCTCTTCGAGTGCTGTCCCGGCGTGATGCGGTGGCCGCGGCATTCGAGGCCGTGGATGGCGCCGCACTCGTCCCCGAATGGCCGATCGCCGTCGCGGTCCTCGACGACCCCGAACTCGCCGAGTTCCACCGCGACGCGGCAGCGGTGGTCGTGGACGAGGCGCCGCAGGATCTGACCGCAGTACCCTGGGCGGCCGCGCTTGTCGAGGGGACCCTGCGCGCCCATCCACCGACCCCCGACGAAGCCGTGGCGCGCCTGGGCGGTGCCGCCCGACGGGGTCGCGGCACCGGCCTGTTGGCGCAGTACGTCCTGGCCGCTGCACTGCGCGACCCGGGTTGGTTGGACCGCTGCGATCTCGCCGCGGTACCCGCGGTGGCCACCGCCCGCCTCGGTGCGCTGCCCGATGACGTCCTCGCGCATCTGAGCGCCCCGGATGCCGGCTTCCCGGACCGGACCGCCGCCACCCGCGCCGTTCTGCGGTGTGCGGAACTCGTCGAGCGCCTCGCCACTGACGACGCCGATCTCGATACGGCGCGGACCGCGCTGGCCGGCGCGTTGACCCGGGTCGGCCTTGACTTGGTCGGGGAGCCCGGCTGGGCCGAGGCGCTCGATGCCGGACAGGTCTCCGAGGCGGTGCTCGCGCGCTATTTGCGGCCCGAATTCGTCCGACGATCGCCCGAGGAACTGGACGGGCTGCGCGCCGATGTGTCCCTGTGGCTCTACGGCACCGTGGCCGACGGCGTCCGCTTCGCCCGGCCGGAGCCGGGGACCGACGTCGACGACTATCTGTTCGCCTTCGCAGCCCAGGCGGTATTGCGCGACCCGGAATTGGGGATCCCCGTCGAGGCCCGTGCGCATTATGCGGGCGAGGCGATCCGCGGTGCGCTGCGTTGCGACCGCCTCGACGATGCGCAATGTCGGGCACTGGTCGACGGCATCGTCACGCTGGCGCGGCCGAGTGCTGCGGACC
>CAZVVS010000703.1:0-1972 GCA_964630585.1 uncultured Gordonia sp. | reverse complement strand
CAGGAACTCCATCGCCTGGTGAATGCCGTCGAGCTCGCGCCCGGGGATCGGCAGGTCGCGCCCGATGGTCGAGCCGACCGAGAGCACCACCGCGTCGAAGTCGGCGCGCAGCTGCTCGACGGTCACGTCGACGCCGACGTTGACGCCGGGACGGAACACCGTGCCCTCGGCCTCCATCTGCTTGAGACGACGGTCGATGTAGTGCTTCTCCATCTTGAACTCGGGGATGCCGTAGCGCAGCAGCCCGCCGATTCGGTCGGCACGCTCGAACAGCGTCACCGCGTGGCCGGCACGGGTGAGCTGCTGGGCCGCAGCCAAACCGGCCGGGCCGGACCCGACGACGGCCACCGACTTGCCGGTGCGCACCGTCGGCGGCACGGGCTCCACCCCGGTGGTGTCGAAGGCCTTCTCGATGAGCTCGACCTCGACCTGCTTGATGGTCACCGGCGGCTGGTTGATGCCCAGGACGCACGAGGCCTCACACGGCGCCGGGCACAACCGCCCGGTGAACTCCGGGAAGTTGTTGGTCGCGTGCAGGCGGTCGATGCCGTCGGTCCAGCGACCGCGGTAGACGAGGTCGTTCCACTCCGGGATCAGGTTCCCCAACGGGCACCCGTTGTGGCAGAACGGCACACCACAGTCCATACAGCGGCTCGCCTGGGTCTGCAGAGTGGCGTCCTCGAACTCGGTGTAGACCTCTTTCCAGTCGAGCAGTCGCAGCTCGACGGGACGTCGGGTGGGCAGTTCCCGCTCGGTGTGCTTGAGGAATCCGCGTGTGTCAGCCATTTGCCGCCTCCATGATCGCGTCGTTGACATCGCGGCCGTCGCGCTCGGCGGCCTCGATGGCGAGAAGGACCCGCTTGTAGTCGCGGGGCATCACCTTGCGGAAGTGCACCTTGGCGGCGTCGAAATCCGCGAGGATCGCCGCGGCTACCGGCGAATCGGTCTCCTTGCGGTAGTCGGCGATCGTCTCCTCCAGGAAGGCGATGTCCTCGGCACCGAGCTGCTCGACGTCGACCAGTTCCGGGTTGAGGTTCTCCACCAACTTGTCGTCGGGGTCATAGAAGTAGGCGATACCGCCCGACATACCGGCCGCGACGTTGCGCCCGGTGGCGCCCAGGATGATCACCCGGCCGCCCGTCATGTACTCACACGCGTGGTCGCCGACACCTTCGACGACGGCGGTGGCGCCGGAGTTGCGGACGCAGAACCGCTCGCCCACGATGCCGCGCAGGTAGATCGATCCCGACGTACCGCCAAAGCCGATCACGTTGCCGGCGATGATGTTGTCCTCCGCCACGAATCCGGCCGGGACCGTGTCCGTGGGTCGCACGACGATCCGTCCGCCCGAGAGGCCCTTGCCGACGAAGTCGTTGGCGTCGCCCTGCAGCCGCAGCGTGATGCCCGACGGCACGAAAGCGCCGAAACTGTTGCCCGCCGACCCGGTGAACGCGATCTGGATCGTGTCGTCGGGCAGGCCGTGCACGCCGTGCACCTTGGTGACCTCGTGGCCCAGCATCGTGCCGACGGTCCGGTTCACGTTGCTGATGCTCTTCGAGAGCGAGATCGGCGTCGACGTGTCGATCGCCTGCCGGCATTCGGAGATCAGCACCTGGTCGAGCGCCTTGTCCAGGCCATGGTCCTGACGTCCCGAGCAGTAGAGGTCCTGGTTCATGAACGGTGACTCGGGCTGCGCGAGGATCGGGCTCAGGTCGAGCTTGCCGGCCTTCGAATCCTTCCAGTGCGCCAACGCCTTGGTCGTGTCCAGCGCCTCGACGTGGCCGACCGCCTCCTGCAGCGTGCGGAAGCCCAGGCGCGCCAATAGCTCGCGCACCTCTTCGGCGATGTAGTACATGAAGTTCTCGACGAACTCCGGCTTGCCGCTGAAGCGCTCGCGTAGCAGCGGGTTCTGCGTCGCGACGCCCACCGGGCAGGTGTCGAGGTGGCAGACGCGCATCATGATGCAGCCGGA
>CAZVVS010000702.1:0-1972 GCA_964630585.1 uncultured Gordonia sp. | reverse complement strand
GCCAACCGAACCGAACCGAACACGAAGGCCCCCGCTACGGCGGGGGCCTTCTTCGCGTTCAGCCCAACACCGGCAGCGCGGCCACCGTCGCAGCCGCAGCCCTCGGGTCCGTCCACGTGTAGATCGCCGTCGACACCGGCGACTGGTGGCCGAGCAGATCCTGCGTCTCCCGCAGGTTCCCACCGTTGACCCTCAACGTCTCAGTAGCGAACCAGTGGCGACCCGTGTGCAACGTGTGCGCGATGCCCAACCCATGAAGGTGCTGGTTCGCCAGGGCCGACACCACGTGCGGCGGGGTCGGCCCCGCTTGACCGTCACGGCGAGGGAACAGCCACCCCGACCTCGGCAGGCGCGCCAGCTCGGCCGCCACCACCGGCGACATAGGCACCGCACGGGCGTGCCCACCTTTGCCCTCGTCCACTACCAGGAGCGGCGGGTCGTTGCCCCACATGAGATCACACGCTCGCAACCGGGCGATCTCACAGGCGCGGAGGCCGGCGTGCGCGGCGAGGATGAGCCAAGGCCGTACCCGCTCCGGTGCGGTGTCGATGGCCACCGACAGGTCGGCAGTCGGCATCGGCCGGGGGAGACGCCGGGGGACCCGTGGCCGGATCAGCCGCGCCGTGGGGTCGACCTCGAGTAGCCCTTCGATGACACACCACCGGTAGAAGGTCCGCAGGTGTGATGTCTCGGTGGCGCGCGACTCGGGTTGGTCCAGGCGGTCGAGGTGGGCGACGAGCTGGTCGTGGGTCACGTCGAGCAGCGCCGTTGGGTGTACTGCCCTGTCTAGTCGGCGGAGGGCTAGGCGCTTCTGGCTGATGGTGCCGGGCCGCAGGTTCCTTCGACGTGCGTCGTCGAGAAAGCGGCCGATGAGGTCCGCCCCGTTCGTCATGTTGTGGCCGCTGTATCGGCTGGGTGTGACTCAGCCTTGACCGACTGCGACCAGTTGACGGTGGGCGGGCGGAAAGGGAAGCTCGGGGGTGAGTGTCGGTGGCAGGCCCACGAGGGGTGAGAAACTTCCAGTTCTGAACCCGAGCAACCACGCCGGGTCGATTCCGGTCAGATCCTCGATGCGCGTCGCGATGTCTGCCAGGTCGCGAGGCCGTGACCGGTCGGTCTCCCACGCTGCGATGGTGGACGCGCTGACGTGGAGCGCGTCGCCCATCTGCGCCTGAGTGAGCCCGGCGACGGAACGCGCCTTGGCGAGTCGGTCTCCCAAGGTCCACTCGGGGATGGTCGCTTCTGCTAGTGCCATCTCCTTCACCTCCTCTCCGCCCGTTGTCTGTACGTGTGAATGTATGCGTTTGTGTCGGTTTCCACAAGGGGGCTGTGGGTAAGTAGGGTATTGACAGGTTCGACAAGCATGCTTAGAGTCCCCAAGCATGAACAGACCGGACCTCATGACCACGGCGGAGGTGGCAGTCACCTTCCGGGTGACTGAGGCCACCGTCACCGCATGGGTGCGTGACGGCAAGCTGGCCGCGCTCACCACTCCCGGTGGGAAGGGCTACCGCTTCCACCGGTCGACGGTTGAAGCGTTTCTCGCCCCCACCGAACCCGAGTCCGCGGCGTGAGCCTGCTTGCGATCCCCGATCCGGCGGCGGTCGACCTCGACCGGGCGCGCGATCTCGCCGCCGCGATCGTCGTGTGGGCAGAGGAGTGTGACGACCTCTCGGCACTTGAGGACGCCAGGGCCAAGGTCGCAGCGATCGAGACCTACCTGCGTCGCCGAGGTGAGGCGGTCGCCGCTGAGATCGCCACCGCCGACCGACGCCTCGAAGTTCGCATCGGCGCGCTGCTCGGTCCTGCCCGGCGACCGGGCCGGCCTGCTGGTGAGGAAACTCCCGCATACGGGGATTTGGCCTCGCAGCGGGCAGGCGAGTTCCGCCAGATGCACGAGCACCAGGACGTGCCCGAAGTCGCGGATGCCATCAACAGCGGCGCATCACGACGCGAAGTCCTGACTCGCATC
>CAZVVS010000701.1:0-1977 GCA_964630585.1 uncultured Gordonia sp. | reverse complement strand
CCGCAATATCGACGACATCGGCCTCATCGAGGATGGCCGTGGGATAACGCAACTCGATCCGTAGCACCGCACCACCAGCCTCGGGCAGCACCACCGCATCCACGGCCAACGCCCCCAAAGCCGGCAACGCCCCACTCACCGACGACGCCAACAGCGGCGCCGAGGGGTCCGGCATGAAGCCCACCACCGGCGCATCCGCCGAACCCGAACCCCGGTTGCCCAAGTAGTTGAAGAACACCGACGGCAACGGTCGCGACGCCAATTCCGCCAAGCCCCAAGCCACCTCCGAATCCGCATCCCCGGCCTCGACCCCCAAGTCCGTCCCCGCCTGGGTGCGGTAGCGCAGCAACCCGAACCCGATTCCCTCATCGGGGCGGCCCAGCCGCTCTTCCTTGGCCGCCTTGAGTGCGTGCACCACATCGACACCGGGATCCACGGCCACCGGCGCAATCGAGGTGAACCACCCCACCGTGCGCGTCACATCCACCCGGAACCGCTGCTCACCGAGCCCCACCTCATCAACGCGCCCATGCCCTTCCACCAGCACCGACAGTGGCCCCGACTCGATAATCCCGCAGGACTCCTGCCACCCGCGCACCGCCCGCGACAACCCCGCCAGCAACGCATCGTTGACATGCCCGCCCACCGCTTCGGGCACCACCGACACCAGCGCCGCCGTCGCCACCGGATCCACCTCGTGCACCCACACCGACGTCGCCGACAATCGATCCCGACCCCGATCCAACTCCCCACCGAACGACGCCGGCGACACCGGCAACCGCGCCAACCAATACTCCAGCTCACCCACACGGTCTGCCGCCGACGACGCCAACGCCCCAGAGACCGCACGCATCGACGTCCCCTCCGTCCGCAACCGAGGCGCCCCGCCAGTCGACACCGCCGCCCACGCCCCCACAAAGTCCTCGATCAGGACCGGCCACGACACCGCATCAACCGTCACATGGTGCGCCGCCACCACAACCCGACCGCCATCGCTACCGACCACCCACACCACCTCGAACACCACGCCCAACGTCGGATCCAACCGATCCAATGCCGCCCGATGAGCCTGAAGCACCGCCGCCTCAAATACTTCGCCGCCCACCGGCGAATCGACGCCCACCACACTCACCGCTGCCTCCGCATCAAACACACCTGACGCCGACAACGACCACCCACCACCACTGGATCCTTCAGCCTCGAAGACCAACCGCGCCGTCAGCATCGGATGCACTCCCACCACCGCACCCACCACCGTCACCAGCAACTCGCGCGTCAGCCCCACCGGCGCCACCAGCACCACAGTCTGGGAGAAATCATCCAGATCCGACGCATCCACCGCCATCCCCGTCAACCACGACACCACCGGCGTCATCACCACCGGACCCACACCGCCATCGGCCGGCTCGGCCAATACCGGCAATCGTGCGCCCCCACCAGCCGCTACCCGCGCCAGTGCCCGCACGGATTTATGCTCGAACACGTCCCGCGGGGACAACACCAACCCCGCCGCCCGTGCTGCTGATGACAACTGGATCGACAGGATCGAATCCCCGCCCAACGCGAAGAACGACTCCACCACGCTGACCCGCTCCACTCCCAGCAACCCCGCTACGATCCGCGCCAACACCTCCTCCACCTCACCGGTCGGCCCCACAAACCCACCCGCGGCCGCCTCAAAGTCCGGGGCGGGCAACAACTGGCGATCCAGCTTTCCGGCCGAGTTGAACTCGAACTCGTCGACGATTACCCACTTGGACGGCACCATGTATTCCGGCAGTGCTGCCGCCGCTGCCTGCCACACCGCGAACTGGTCGGGCGGCACGTCGCCGCCGCTGAGGTAGCCGACCAGCAGCTGCGACCCGCCCGGGCCGTCCACCACCGCGGCCGCGGCATGCACCACTCCCGGCGCCGCCGCCAATGCCGCCTCGATCTCCCCCAACTCGATCCGCTGACCCCGCAGCTTCACCTGGAAAT
>CAZVVS010000700.1:0-1986 GCA_964630585.1 uncultured Gordonia sp. | reverse complement strand
TCTCGATGTCGGTGGTACCGAGGGCCTTCTGGGCCTCCACGGCACGGAAGAAGTTGCGGCCGATGCGGCCGAATCCGTTGACACCTACGCGAACAGTCACGTGCTTTTCTCCTTATCGGGTCGGCGCACGAGAATCGCCTCGCGCGCCACGGTTGTGGGCGATGCTGCACCGATACGGTCTCAGCCTAGACGGTGCGCGTTCGTCCGGCGCGGGTCTGTCCCACTTCAGCGGCCGCGGTTGGGCAGACGCGCTACTCGTCGTCGAGCAAGTCGGTGGTCACGGCCGATTCGGTGTCGGGGATCCCCTCAACCCGTGCCTTCTTGTCCGCCATCGAGAGCAGCCGGCGGATCCGTCCGGCCACCGCGTCCTTCGTCATCGGCGGGTCGGCGAGTTTGCCGAGTTCCTCCAGCGAAGCCTGGCGGTGGGTGACGCGCAGCCGGCCCGCGGCGATCAGATGGTCGGGCACATCGGCGCCGAGAATCTCCAGCGCGCGCTCCACCCGGGCAGCCGCCGCGACGGCCGCTCGCGCCGACCGGCGCAGATTGGCGTCGTCGAAGTTGGCGAGCCGGTTGGCCGTGGCCCGGACCTCGCGCCGCATGCGGCGCTCCTCCCACTCCAGACGGGTGTCCTGTGCACCCATGCGGGTGAGCAGGTCGCCGATCGCCTCTCCGTCGCGGATGACGACGCGGTCGGCGCCGCGTACTTCCCGCGCCTTGGCAGCGACGCCGAGCCGACGGGCCGCCCCGACGAGTGCCAGTGCCGCTTCGGGGCCGGGGCAGCTGACTTCCAGCGCCGAGGAGCGGCCGGGTTCGGTGAGCGAGCCGTGCGCGAGGAACGCGCCGCGCCACGCCGCCTCGGCGTCGGCGACGCTTCCCCCGACGACCATGGCGGGCAGGCCGCGGACCGGCCGCCCGCGTTGGTCGAGGAGCCCGGTCTGGCGGGCCAGCGCCTCCCCGTCTTTGACGACGCGGACGATGTAGCGCGCACCCTTGCGGATCCCGCCGCTGCGCAGGACGTGGACCTCCGACGGATAGCCGTACAGGTCGTGGATCTCGCGGCGCAGGCGCCGGGCCACGTTGCCGGTGTCGAGTTCTGCCTCGACGACGACGCGGCCGGCCACGATGTGCAGCCCGCCGGCGAACCGCAGCATCGCGGCGACCTCGGCGCGGCGGCAGCTGGCCTGCGTCACGTTGAGACGACTCAGCTCGTCTTTGACCGCACCTGTCATGGCCACCGGCGATGATCCTCCGCTCACTGTTCGTCCCTGTCTGCTCACTATGCCAATTCCCGGCGCACCCGGGGCACGTCGGGAGACAACGGGGCGACCCGCATCACACCGGATACCAGCTGCGCGACCCGTTGCGGGTCGTGGACGTGCGTTCCGTTCACGGCGAGGTCTCCTACGTGCAGTTCGGCACCGAACAGTGCGGCGGCGCGTGCGAGGTGCTCCCGTTCACGACCGGCCGGGGCCGAGCGCTCATCGACGAGCACATCGTCGATGCGGAGACGGTCCGCATGCGCGTGCAACACGTGCAGGTGGCGCTCGACCGAAAAGCCGGGCGTCTCCCCCGGTTCGGGAGCGAGATTAACGATCAGCATCTTGCGTGCAGATGTTGAAGATAGCGCAGCGAGCTGATCGGGGACGAGAACATGCGGGATTACGCTGGAGAACCACGAACCCGGGCCCAGGACGACGAGGTCGGCGGCCTCGATGGCGCCACACGCCTCCACGCTTGCCGGCGGTGCCTCGGGCAGCAGGCGCACGCGGCGCACTTTGCCCGGCGTCGTCGCGACCGCCACCTGTCCGCGAATCGCCCGGCTCAGCCGCGGGTCGGCCTCCAGCCCCGTCACGTCGGCCTCGATCGTCAGCGGCACCGTCGACATCGGCAGTACGCGCCCGCCCACCTGTGTCAGGTCCGCGAGCCGCTTCAGCGCCTCGACCGGATCACCGAGCAACTCGGTCAGGCCTACCAGCAGCAGGTTTC
>CAZVVS010000699.1:0-1992 GCA_964630585.1 uncultured Gordonia sp. | reverse complement strand
CAACGGGCCATCGGAGGTGCCGATCCTCTCGTCCGGCTGCGAGGAGGCTTCATTCTCCGGTGTCGGCGCGGCGCTGGCGACATACGCGACGTTCGGCGCGCTCGCACTGACGCTCATCGTCGCGCGTCGGGACGCACCGCCCCGGATCCGGCAGAGCTTCGAGCCGGCGCCTGGCTGAATCGCGGGTCTGGCAACTGCCCTGCCAGCATCCAGACCAGCTGCGCTGTCGTCGTGGCCCCGACCTTCGACCGCGCGTTCGCCAGGTGGTGCTTGACGGTCGAGTGCGACAGGCCGAGGCGGTGGGCGGCCGCCTTCTCCGAGCCGGCGACGACGACCGCGGGAGCTTCCGAATGCCGCCCGACCGGCGGTGCTACGGCGATGCGCCGGGCTGACGCTCGACAACCCACTCGCCCGGGGCGCAAATGGGTCCTGCGCGACGCGCCACTTCGACACCGTCCTGGCTCCGTGCCACAAGCGTCACGTCTGCGCACTGGTTCACGAGGAAGCGATCGTTGACGACGACGCGGAGGCCGGGGTTGAGGCTGTGAACGATGGGCTCGACTCGCTCGACGCCGTTGCTGTCAAAGGCGGTGATGAGAACGGTCACATCGGTCGCATTGCGAAACGACATACCCGGTCCCGGTTGAGCCGACGACGAGCACCCCCCTAGCGCGATCAGCAGCGCCACAACAGCGACGTGCCCGCAGCGTGCGGCGATCGTTCTCATGGGTCAAGCATCCGGCCCAGACGACGAATCGTGCAAGGATCGAATTCGATCCGCGGGGGTGGGGACCACGACCTCGGGCTCCGGCAGCCGGGGAGCCAGAATCCACACAAGCTGCGCGGTCGTCGTGACTCCGACCTTCGACCGCGCATTCGCCAGGTGGTGCTTGACCGTCGAGTGCGACAGGCCCAAGCGGTGAGCGGCTCCCTTTTCCGAGCCGGCGTCAAGGACTGCGGCCACGATCGCTATCTCACGGTCGGTGGCGCGCCGGGCCGAGCGGTCCCTCACGCCAGCCGCCGCGCCGCCGCCAGCCACTCATCCCGTCCTTCGATCGGGATCTCGTAGGTTGCTAACGCGCGCCCAACACCTGTCGGGCGCGCAACCTGCCGTCCGCCAAAGGTCGCGCCGGATGAGCTACACCCGGTCCCCGGGCGACAGGCGGCGGTGCGCGGCGACGGCTCTCTCGCTGGCTGCGCTCGCTCCGTAGCGATCGAGCATCTGTCGGCTGCGCCAGCCAGCCAGCCGCATCAAGTCGCTTTCGCCGCCGCCGCCAGCTAGCCAGCTGTGGGCGAAGGTGTGCCGCAGCTGATGCGGGTGGAGCCCGTCGCCAAACCCGGCCTGGCGTCCTCGCTCTCGGATTACCTGTGCGATTCCGCTGTCGGTCAGCCGGCCCTTTCGACCCACCCACAGCCAGGGGAGGTCGGCGTGCGCCGACCGCTGTCGCATCCGGACATACCGATCTAGGGCGCGGACCGTCTTGGCGCCGACCGCGACGACTCGTTCACGTCGACCTTTGCCGAGGACGCGCAGGATGCCCTGGTCGAGGTCGACGTCATTGGACGCCTCGTCGGCAGGGACGAAACGAAGCCCCGCGACCTCCGCCCTTCGGGCGCCCGTGTCGATGAAAACTCGGATGATCGCGGCATCCCGTCGGTCCTCGAAGCTGGTCCCGCGTTCGCAGGTCGCCATGAGGCGCCGCAGTTCCTCATCGCGCAAGACGGCCGGAGGCTCGTCGGGGACATGCGGCGGCTTCATCTTGGCCATCGGACTAGCGCGGATCTCGCCCTCCTCGACGAGCCAGGCGAAGAAGCGCTGAAGGCCGCGGTAGCGATTCGCCGCGGTTGCCGGCCGCCAGCGCTCGAGTTGGTCGGTGATAAACGCTTCGACGTGCTCGCGGCTAATAACCGCGACGTCGGTCGGCATGCCGCGCTCAGCCAAGAAGCCGGCGAGGGTCCGCACCGCCTCGGCGTAGGTCTTGAGCGTCGCCG
>CAZVVS010000698.1:0-1993 GCA_964630585.1 uncultured Gordonia sp. | reverse complement strand
TCTTCGTGGCAGCTGCACTCACGGGGCTGCGGGCCCCTCCAGTGCTGTTCTGGCACGATCACAATTCCCGACTCGTGGAGCGAAAGCCCGTCCACGCCCGTCTTGCAGGGATCGTGGCCGACCAGGTTCTTGCGGTCAGTGATGACATCGCAACGTGGCAGCTGTCGGCGGGGGTGCCTCGGTCGAAGATCCGGGTCGTGCCGAACTTCGTCGAAGACGTTGACCTCGTCGAGGCTGCCGAGGACCTTCCCGGCACCCCTGGGCGTCGCGTCGTCAACGTCGCGAACCTCCGCCCGGAGAAGAACCACCTCGGCCTCGTCAGGAGCTTCGCGTTGGTCGTCCACGAGATACCCGACGCCCACCTCTGCCTCGTCGGTGACACCTCGAACGCGTCGCACACCCAGACCATCAGGCACGAGATCGACGCACATCATCTCGAGGCCAACGTCAGCATCATGGGTTCGCGTACCGATGTTCCATCGGTGTTGGCTGGTTGTGACATCGGGGTTTTGCCCTCGCTGCACGAGGGGTTTCCCCTGGCCATCATCGAGTACGGGATCGCCGGGCTCCCCGTCGTGGCTTCAGCTGTCGGCCAGGTCCCTGAGGTGTCGGGCGAGGGGCGATTCGCCGTCTTGGTGAACCCCGAAGATGGGCAAGAGCTCGAGCGCGCGCTCGTCACGATGCTCACAGACCCGGACGCCCGCCGACGGCTCGGAGCGGCGTTTCGTGAGCACGTCATCGGTCGCTACACCAGCGCGGCCGTGATCCCTCACCTGCTCGACTCATATCGAGCCGCGCTCGCTTCGAAGGCGTCCGCATGACGGCGACCAGCGACGAACCCATGCGGGTGGTCTTCCTCACCGCGGAGTACCCACCGTTGCCCTACGGCGGCGTCGGTGTGTTCGTGCGTTCCCTGGCGCGAGCGCTCGTCGCTCGGGGTCACGAGGCCATCGTCATCGGGGCGACCCAGCACGTCCGCCATCGCACCGTCGACGACGACGAGGGAGTCGTCGTCGTCCGCCTTCCGGACATGAGAGCCCGCGGGCTGACCGCCCTCGCCGGCGCTCGATCGGTGAACCGAGAGATGAGGAAGTGGCTCGAACACCCGCGTGTCGTCATCGAAGGCGCAGAGCTCGCGTTCTGGGCGGCTCCACACAGCTGGGCCGGCAAGACGGTCGTGAGGCTTCACGGCGGGCACCGCTTCTTCGCCGAAGCGGAGCAACGACGACCGAAGCGACTCCGAGCCGCTGCCGAGCGCCGCTCGGTCCAGCGCGCACATCAGATTGTCGCGGTGAGCCAGTATGTCGCCGATCGAACCGAGGCACTGGTGGGATTCCGGGGCGCAAAGCCACGTGTGATCTACAACGGGGTCGATGAGGCAGTGTTTCGTCCGATTGAGGGACTCCAGCCTGAGGGCGACACAGTAGTGTTCGCCGGCGCGCTGTGCGAGAAAAAGGGCCTCCGTCCTCTCGTGCGAGCGATCGACGACCTCCGCAGGGAAGGGCGACCGGTCACGCTCAGGGTTGCGGGGCGCGACCTTGGGGCGCCTGGTGGAGGCACATTCCTCGACGACGTCCTCGCCGGCGTGAGCGCAGAGACGCGCCGACGGGTCGAGTATGTCGGGCCGATCGCCCACGCCGACATGCCTGCATTCTTCGGAGGTGGGACCATCGTCGCGTTGCCTTCGCTCATGGAAGCGCACCCCATCGCATGGATCGAGGCCATGGCGTGCGGTCGACCGTTGGTTGCCTCGACGGCCGGGCCCGGCCCCGAGGTGATCGAGGACGGTCGGAACGGTCTCTTGCGGTCGCCGACCGATGCTCACGACATCGCCGAGGGGCTCGCAACCCTGCTGGACGATCTCGAGCGGGCGGAGCAACTCGGCGCTTCTGCGAGGGAGGAAGTGCTCCGTCGGTTCACCCTCCGCAGTGCGGTTGGCGCCAATGAGATCCTCTATCAGGAGGTCGCCACATATGCCTGAACTTGCGGCCCC
>CAZVVS010000697.1:0-2013 GCA_964630585.1 uncultured Gordonia sp. | reverse complement strand
CAAACAACGGTGCAGTCGAGAATGGTGTCGTCGACGATGGAGTCGTCGAACATGGCGCACCGGAACCGTTCCAGCCGGTCATCTTGGCTCCGGCGCCACCAGATCTGCTCGGGTCGGGCGCATCGACGATCCCGCGCCCGGACGTCGTTCCGCGTGATGTTGCCAAATGGGCGAACGGGTGGTTGGACTACGGCAACTCCATCGTCGATGGCATCTACACCGCCGGAGGAATGCCGTCCGACCAGGCCGAACGCCTCTCGGCCGGTACCACCACCGGCGCAGCAGCCGGTGTCCTGATCGGCGGCGCGACCGGAGCGGTCGCCGTCGGCGTACCGCTCGCGGTGATCGGCGGGCTGGCCGGTGGAACCGTCGGTGGACTCATCGGTGCCACAGCAGGAGTTGCCGAATCAGTCGCAACGCTAGGAATCGGGTTGCCACTCGGTGTCACGACGGGAATCGCCGGTACAGCGATCGGTGCGGGTCTGGGTGCGGTCGTGCTCGGCGGCACGGGTGCAGTACTCGGCGGTGTCACCGGAGCAGTGGTAGGCGGTCTAATCGGCGGTGTGAGCGGTGCCGCACTGTCGGGCGGACACGGTAACCCGGAAATGCCGTCAGCTCCGCTGCCGCCACTGGTCCAGACCATCGACAACCCGGACAACTCGCAGCCCGCAGCAGAAGTCATGCCGCAACCAGTAGCAGCGATCACGCCGCAACCCGCCGCCGAATTCGATGTTGCTGCCGCGACTGACGGTGTCAACGCATGGGCAGCGCAGCAAGCCGATCAACTCCGCGACCAGATCGCCGCAGCGGCAAACGGGCTCGCAAGCATGTTGCCGGTCTTCCCGGCCTGATCACGAGGGAGATCACCGACGTGGACGACGATTCCGGGTTGTGGAGGACGTGGCTTGACGACGCCACCGTCCCCGCACCTTCGACCCCAGCCACACGCCGTCGCCCACTGCGGCGCAACACCTCCCGTACAGCAAGCTCCGCTGCGAACACAGCCCACCGGGGCGGCCGTATGCGGCGCGTGCTGGTGCTCGGGGTCGGGGCTATCGCGGTGGTCACCGCGATAGGCGTGGTGGTAGGCGTGTCGACTCGCGGAGGCCGCGTCGACAGCGCCCACCCCTACAAGATCGTGACCACCGCGCCCGGTGCCGGACCGAACACGGCTACTCCCGCCGCCACGATCACCCCGCCGGCCTTTTGCACTCCAGGCCGGGTCGGTGGCGCTCTCGTGAGCAACACCACCGGCGACCGCACCACTGGTGAAGGTGCGGTCGCCGAGTACGAGTACCGGTATTTCGCGCTCCGCGACCCGGCCGCTGTCATGGAAGTCACCGACAACGGGTCAGGCGTTCCCAGCGCCGCGCAGGTAGCCGACGGCATCGCGCAGATTCCCGCCGACGCCCCCTGGTGTGTGTCGGTCACCCCTGCCGGGGCAGAACGGTTCGAAACGTCGGTCCGCTACCAGTCCTCGGGCTCCACGGTGTCTTGGCTGCTGGTCATCACCGTCGCCCAAAGCGAGGGCGGGTACCGCGTCGTCCGCATCGAAGACAAACAACCCTAGGAAGGCCGACACCATGACCACTACCACCACGTGGGACACCATCACCGCCGCCGTCACCGCTGACGCCGAACGGCTCCAAGCTATGACCACACACGCTGACCTGTACGGATGGGCCAAAGAGCGCGGCCTGGTCGGAATCCAGTTCGGTGCGGTGAAACACGAGCTGCGCAAGATCGGGGTCGATTACAACAGCATCCGCGACGAGGTCACCCGCCAGCGTCTCGCCGACATCACGGGAGCGATCGGCGAGACCGATCTGCCCGTCATCGCCCTCTCGGCCGCAGGTGCTGACGAGGTCGGATCGTATGCGGTGTGTGACGACGAGGGCACCGTGGTGTGGTACGGCACGTTCCACCAGCGAGACCGCCTCTACTGCAAGGGAAATCAAGCCAGCGCCGACACAAGCGCCGCTTGATCGTCGAGATCGCGTTGCCAGGCGCGGC
>CAZVVS010000696.1:0-2027 GCA_964630585.1 uncultured Gordonia sp. | reverse complement strand
TTGCGGTTGCCGTGATCGGCATTTAGAATCACGACAACCGGACAATTTGGTTGGACTTATGATCTGAGCCCGCCTTTCATTGGGTGATTCGGTACAGAGGAACGCTAATGATGAGCAAACAGATTAGGCTACTTCTTCTTGCTGTCATGTTTGGCTGCATCGCAATCGAATTTCCGTTCCAGCCCGCTGCGGCGAATGTGTTCAGCATGGCAGTTGGCTTGAAGAGCTTGGAGTTTGTCCCCGTGGGCAATCCGGGCAACCCGGCGGACCCTCAGGAATACGAAGGCGCCATCGAGGGTTATGGCTCCGTTTCGCGCGATTTTCGCATCGGTAAGTACGAGGTGACCTCGGCGCAGTATGTCGAATTTCTGAACGCCGTGGCGAAGTCTGACACGTACGGCTTGTACAACGCCGATATGTGGGCAGACCCCCATGGCTGCAAGATCGAGAGGAACGGTGTCGCAGGCAATTACAATTATTCCGTAGCGGCTGACCGTGCGAACCAGCCCGTCAATTTCATTAGCTTTTGGGACTCGTTGCGATTCACCAATTGGCTCCATAACGGTCAGCCGACGGGTGCTCAGAACTCGGTGACGACAGAACAAGGCGCGTACCCGGTGTTCGGCTACACGGGAATGAATGGCGCGTCGATCGGCCGCAGCGCGAACGCCAAGTATTGGTTGCCGTCCGAGGACGAATGGTACAAAGCGGCTTATTACGATCCCGCGGTTGGCCACTATTGGGACTACCCGACCCGTTCCGATGTCAGGCCGAACAACACGCTGCCGGACACCGGCAACAACGCAAACTTTCAGATATCGATTTTCAACGTCGCGGAGATCCTTACCGTTGGTGCTCCGTACTGGCGGACGGACGTGGGAATCTTCGCTCAATCGGAGGGCCCCTACGGGACTTACGATCAAGGTGGAAATATTTTCGAATGGAACGAAGAGATTTTTGGTCCGCAGCCTTCGTCGATCTCATCGCGCGGCTTCCGTGGCGGTTCGTGGGGTAATTATCAGGACGGCATGATGGCGCAAGTCCGCTACTATCCGCAGTGGCCTAATTACGAAGATTACCACAGCGGATTTCGAGTTGCGGCGTTTGCTGTTCCTGAACCGAGTGCGTTGCTGATGTTGGCGATCGGAATTGTGCTCACTTCGTGTGGGAGGCAGAGAACCACGGATGACACGGATCGCACGGATGTTTAAGTGAACTGACGAAATCGGTGATGCTGCACTGAATCTCCTAGAGAACTATTGAACCCTGCGCAGTCATTGAACTCGACGAGGGCTGTCAGCCATCAGCTTTCAGCTATCAGCCAGAAGTTGTGGGGGCATTCGCCGCGCAGGGTTCAATCAATACAAATAACTTGCATCCTATCCGTGTCCTCCGTGTCATCCGTGGTTAACAATTCCAAAGATGACCTCGCGATGAGCGATCTAATTCACAAGGAGTTGAGCGAATCCATCATCGGCGCCGCGATGACGGTTCTAAATGCGCTCAAGCCTGGTTTAGATGAAAAGCTCTATGAACGAGCACTAACGATTGAACTAACAAGACTTGGCCATCGTGTGGCAGCTCAACGACAATACCCAGTTTTTACAACGACCACCACATCGGAACTCTGATACCCGATTTGATTGTTGACGACGCGGTAATAGTTGACGCCAAAGTGGTTAGTTCCTTCAGTGACACCCACGTTGCCCAGATGCTCGGCTATCTGAACATCACCGGCCTTCATCTTGCCATCTTACTCAATTTCAAGAACGCTCGTTTGGAATGGAAGCGTGTCGTTTTATAGGTTGCAAGTTTTGTTTTAACCACGGATTACACGGATGGGCACGGATAAGGAAGTAAGGATATCAGAGTAACAACAGCAACTTCTATCTGTTCATCCGTGCTATCCGTGTAATCCGTGGTTCAACTCTTCCTGACTTCCCCGCCCGTTGACCCCACCCTGCACGCTACCTACACTAAGTAGTTTAGCAGATTTTGGCCATTTTCCGGCAGCTTCGTCGGGTTAA
>CAZVVS010000695.1:0-2028 GCA_964630585.1 uncultured Gordonia sp. | reverse complement strand
GGAGGATCCTGATTCCGAGCTTGCGCGCCAGTTCGCGTTCTGGCGCACCGAACTCGAGGGTGCCCCCGAACTGGTGGAGATCCCGGGGGATCGGCCGCGGCCGCCGGTGGCGTCTATGTCCGGTGCGGATGTGTCGTTCGTCGTGCCCGCCGAGGTGGTCGAGGGGGTGCAGTCGTTGGCGCGGGCCACCGGGGCGACGGAGTTCATGGTGGTGCACGCGGCGTTGGCGGCGCTGGTGTCGCGGTTGGCCGGTACCGATGACGTGGTGATCGGCACGCCGGTGGCCGGGCGCGGTGATCCCGAGACCGCGGGCATGGTCGGCATGTTCGTCAACACCCTGGTGTTGCGGACACCGGTTGACCTGGCCGCCGACGCACAGACATTAGTCGGGCAGGTGAAGTCTGCCGATTCCCGCGCCCTCGACAACGCCGACATCCCGTTCGAACACCTCGTCGATTCCTTCGCCTCCGAGCGAACCGAGGCCCACACACCGCTGTACCAGATCCAGCTCATGTACCAGAACTTCGTCGACCCGGCATCGGGCGGCGGCAATCCGGTGGCGGTCGGGAACCTCGTCGTCGAACCCATGCAGGTGCCGCGCAAAACCGTGCAGAGCGACCTGGGCTTCGTGCTGGTGCCCAACGGCATGGGTGACTGGGAGGGCAATCTGCCCTATGCCACCGATCTGTACGACGAGTCCACGGCACGCAGGCTTGCGCGGCGGTTCGTCGATCTCCTGGCGGAGTTCGTGGCGGAGCCGAGCCGGCCGGTGGGCGAGTTGGGGCTGATCGACGGAGACGAGCTCGCCGAGTTGGACCGGTGGTCCTACGGGGAGCACCGCGAGGTGCCCAGCGCGCCGATTCCCGACGTGATCGCCGAGCAGGCTGCCGCTACTCCTGACGCGGTGGCGCTGGTGTTCGAGGGCCGGTCGGTGTCTTATGGCGAGTTTGCGGCGCGCGTGGCGGTGCTGGCCCGGGAGCTGATCGGGCTGGGGGTGGGCCCCGATGTGGCGGTGGCGGTGTGTGTGCCGCGGTCGGTGGAGATGCTGGTGGCGGTGCACGCGGTGGTGGCCGCGGGTGGGCAGTACGTGCCGGTGGACACCGAGGCGCCAGCGGAGCGGGTCGCGTACATGCTCGATACTGCGGATGCGCGGATCGTGCTGGTGGCTGATGGAGATCATCCGGTGGCGGTCGTGGCGCGCGGTCGTGGCGCGCAGGTGCGCGTGGTGGACGCTGGTGCCACGGTGGACTTGTCGGCGGAGGCGATTACCGGCGCGGAGCGGCTTGCGCCGCTGCGTTCGGAGAATGCCCTGTACACGCTGTTCACCTCGGGGTCGACGGGTCGGCCGAAGGGCGTGACCGTGACCCATGGTGCGATATTGAACCACCTGTGGTGGTGCGTCGACAGGTTCGGAATGACCCCATTCGATGTTGTCCTACAGAAGACGCCCTACACCTTCGACGTGTCGGTGCCCGAACTGTTCGCGCCGCTGATGGTGGGCGCGAAAGTGGTCGTCGCGCGCCCCGACAGCCACGGCGACCCCGACTACCTCGCCGACGTCCTCGTCGGCCAGGACATCACCATTGCGCACTTCGTGCCGTCGATGCTCTCGGCGTTCGTGGGCGCGGTAGGCACCGCGTCGTTGGCGGGTGTGCGCAACTTGCAGTCATCGGGTGAGGCCTTGCCGGCGGCACTGGCCAGCCAAGTGGCCCTCGCCTGTGGCGGACACCTGACCAATCTGTACGGCCCTACCGAGGCCGCTGTCGACATCACGGTGCACCGAATCCTGCCGGGAGAGAGCACCGTGCCCATCGGCACACCGGAATGGAATTGCACGGTCCACGTACTCGATGGCAGGTTGCACCCGGTGCCGCCGGGGGTGGCCGGCGAGTTGTACCTGGGCGGTGTGCAGTTGGCCCGCGGCTATGCCGGGCGCGGTGACCTCACAGCGGATCGGTTCGTCGCTGACCCGTATGGACTGCCGGGTACGCGGCTCTACCGCACCGGTGATCTGGTGCGCTGGAATCC
>CAZVVS010000694.1:0-2031 GCA_964630585.1 uncultured Gordonia sp. | reverse complement strand
CCGGCCGGACCCCGTAGTAAGCTCCTCCCCCGCCCCGGGACGGAGGAACCAATGTCCACCACCGCTACGAGTGCCACGACAACTCTGACCGCTGTCGATCGCTGCGACCGCTGCAGCGCGGCCGCCAAGGTCGTCGCCGTAATGCCGTCGGGCAGCGAACTGCTGTTCTGCCGCCACCACTTCACCGAGCACGAGGCGGGGCTCGTCGAGCTCGGCGCCACGATCATCGAGCCGGCTGCAGAACTGGTCTGACAAGCAGGTCCGATCCCCCGCGCCACGTGCGCGACCCGAACACCGGCAGCGACGCCGCGAGTCATCGACTCGCGGCGTCGCTGTCGTCAACGGGTCGGGTTTGCGCGGCCGGAGGGTCATCCGCGGCGAGTGACTCAGCGCCACTCGCGCAGCGCCGCGATGCGCTCGGTCAGCTGTTCGGCCGAAGCCATCGCCGTCGGCGGTCCACCCAACCGTTCGCGCAACTCGCGATGGACGGTGCCGTGGGCTTTGCCGGTGCGGTGGTGGTGCAGGGCGACCAGCGAGTTGAGTTCCTTGCGCAGCGACAGCAGGGTCGCCGCGGCAGCACCGTTGGTCGCAGCGCCCTCCCGAGGATTCGGCGCACCCACGGCGGCGCGCTTGGTGAGTTGCTCGGCTTGGCGGCGCGACAGGAGCTCGCGCACCTGATCCGCGTCGAGCAGGCCGGGCAGGCCCAGGTAGTCGGACTCCTCGTCGCTGCCGGCGTATGTCGCGGTGCCAAACGACGAACCGTCGAAGATGACCTGGTCCAACTCGGCGTCGGCGTGCAGCGACTGGAATGCCGGCTCGTCCTCCCCAGCCTCGTCGGCGGTGGCGTTCGCGTCTCGCAGCGCCTCGTCGTCGAAGCCCGCTTCCCGATAGGGCTTGCCCAACACGTGGTCGCGCTGTGCCTCGAGCTGGCTGGCCAACTCCAACAGGACGGGGACCGACGGCAGGAACACACTGGCCGTCTCCCCCGGTCGCCGGGACCGCACGAAGCGGCCGATCGCCTGGGCGAAGTAGAGCGGGGTGGCCGCGCTGGTGGCGTAGACGCCGACCGCCAGTCGGGGCACGTCGACTCCCTCGGACACCATGCGCACCGCGACCATCCACATGTCGTCGGATTCGGCGAACGACGCGATGCGCGCCGAGGACCCCGGATCGTCGGAGAGCACGAGCGCGACGCGGGTCCCGGAGATCTCGGTGAGTAGTTCGGCGTAGTCGCGCGCAACCGCCTGATCGGTCGCGATCACCAGCCCACCGGCATCCTGGACGCCCGAGGCCCGCAGCTGCGACAGTCGGGTGTGTGCGGCGCGCAGTACCGCGGGGATCCAGTCGCCGTGCGGATCGAGAGCCGTGCGCCAGGCGCGGGCGGTCTGCTCTGCGGACAGCGGCTCACCCAGACGAGCCGTGTACTCCTCACCGGCGCTGGTCCGCCAGCTGGCCTGGCCCGAGTACGCCAGGAACACCACCGGCCGCACGACGCCGTCGGCCAAGGCGTCGGAGTACCCGTAGGCGTGGTCCGCCTTGGATCGGGCGCCCCCGCCGGGCTCAGGCTCGTAGGTGACGAACGGGATCGGCGAATCATCGGACCGAAACGGCGTACCGGTGAGCGAAAGTCGCCGCGTCGCGTCGGAGAAGGCCTCGCTGATCGCGTCGCCCCACGACTTGGCGTCGCCGGCGTGGTGCACCTCGTCGAGGATCACCAGTGTCTTTCGGTTCTCGGTCCGGACCCGGTGGCGCGAGGGATGCGAAGCGACCTGCGCATAGGTCACGACCACGCCGTCGTAGTCGGAGCTGGTCGCCCCCGTCGAATTGGAGAAGTTCGAGTCAAGCGCAATCCCCACCCGCGCAGCCGCGGCCGCCCACTGGTGTTTGAGGTGTTCGGTGGGCGCGACGACGGTGATCGCCTCGACCGTCCGATCAGCCAACAACTCCGCGGCGATACGCAGGCCGAAGGCCGTTTTCCCGGCGCCGGGCGTGGCGACGGCGAGGAAGTCCCGCGGCTTCTCAGTGAGGTAC
>CAZVVS010000693.1:0-2031 GCA_964630585.1 uncultured Gordonia sp. | reverse complement strand
CCGCCGAGATGGAGAAGCTCAGCCGTGAGGAGCAGCAGGCGATCTTCGACGAGAGCATCGTCACCGACCTGAGCGAGGTTCCACCCGACTTCCTCGCTGCGGTCCGTGAGGACGCTGAGCGTCTCATCGCTGCTCGCGAACCTCAGCACACCGACTGATCTCCGCATGGAGCGCCAGCGGCGGACCGTCCGCGTCTCCCATGAGGTCTTCGATGAGCTCGACCGCCGGCTCGGCGCCGAGCGCGGACCCAACGGTGAGCCGTCGGTCAACGACTTCCTGACGATCGACCTGCTCCCGATCGTCGACGCCTTCGCCACGCGGTTCGACGATCTACCGGAGGCAGTCCCGGGCCGTTCCGACTATCGGTTGCTGATCGCCGCCGGCGCGCTCGTCCGAGGTGTCTCCGTCATCGGGCAGCTCACCTCTGATGAGTCGATCGAGCTGCTCCACATCAAGCTCGACCTCGATACGCCGTGGGACGAGTGGGACTAGACCGCAGCACTTCGCCGGGCAGAGGTCACTTCGAGAACCAGATGGCGACTTCGCCAGGGTAGTCGGCCGGGTCGGCAGCAACCTCGACGTGCCATCGACCCGGAGTGAGTTCGAGGACGTCTTCTCTCTCGGCATCGCCGATGAGGAGTCGACCCAACGGAATGTCGAGGTCGCCTTCCCAGATCACTGTCGTCCCGGCCGGAGCCGCCGTACGCCAACAGTCGACGGCGACGATGAAGCCGGGGATCGGATCGTCAGGGGCCAGCCCGTCGAACGCAACGTCTTGAGCGTGGTGAACGGTGACGGTCAGCCCCGTCTTGGACGAGGTGACGACAGTGTCCTCAGGGGCGGGAGCGCCCCGCTGCTGTTCGTCCTCGACCATGACGATGCCCCACCCAAAGGAGCGGCGCAGCACGAGCGTCGGAGTCGGATCCTTCACATGGCGAGTCTGCCCGACGACGACCCGAAGACGGGGCCTCGCCATCTGCGCGCCCGCCGAGCATCGGTCCCAACATCACGTGCCGACGAATGGCCTCGCCCCTTCAGACATGTCTGTCCTGGAGTGGTGTTGTGTCTTCCACAACGGAGTGAAGCTGATGGGACTCAAACCCCCGACCCGTGCCGGGCGACGGCCGAGCCGGCGACCGCCGGCGCGGGCGCCGGCGCCACCGCCGCACCCCACCGGGTCCGCGCCACCAGCCGACGGCCGGCGCGGTCGCAGAGCAGCGCCAGCTCCAACAGCACCGCCGCCACGATCCCGTCGAGCCACCAGTGGTTCGCCGAGGCGACGACCGCGATCACCGTCAGCGCCGGGTGCAGCAGGACGAGCCAGCGCCACCGGGAGGTGCTCGCGTCGATCACCGCCCACCCCACGAGCAGCGCCCACGCCACGTGGATCGACGGCATCGCCGCGTACTGGTCGGAGACGCCCGTCCCGACGGCGCCATACACCGACTGGCCGTACACCGCGGCGAGGTCGACGAACCCGAGCTCGGGCAGCAGCCGGGGCGGGGCGACGCGCCAGAACCGGATCACCAAGCAGAACGCCGTGACGATCGCGAGGGCGTTGCGCCACTTCGGGTAGACGTCGCGGTGGCGCACGTAGAGCCACACCAGGCACACGATCACCGCCGGCACGTGCGCGATCGCGTAGTAGCCGTTCACGAACCGCGCCGCCCACTCGTGGGGCAGCACGGCGAGCTCGAGGTCCAGCTCGCTCGGGAGGCGCAGCGCCTGCTGGAGATCCCAGATCGCCCGTCCCCGATCCTCGGCACCAGCCTCCTGGGTGAGCGGCAGGAACCGGGCGAGCCGCCAGATCGCGTACAGCGAGCACACGAGCGCGACCTCGCCGGCGAACGCCGACACCGTCTGCCAGCGGGCGTCGTCGCGCCGCCGAGCCCACAGCGCCACCGCCGCGAGGACGATGGCAGCGGCGATGGCCTGGTCCCAGCGCACCCACATCGCCGCCGAGCATGCCGGTCGCACCTCCGCTCGACAACTCGCTTGCCTCGCGGGCACCGATGAGACGATGGTCCTTCG
>CAZVVS010000692.1:0-2033 GCA_964630585.1 uncultured Gordonia sp. | reverse complement strand
GAGTTGACCGACGACGCCCGGACGCTCCTCGGCAACCTCGGCTACGACCCGACCTACGGCGCCCGCCCGCTGAAGCGGGTGATCCAGAAGCAGCTCGTCGACCGGCTCGCGCTGAAGCTGCTCGAGGGCGAGTTCGCTGAGGGAGACACGGTCGAGGTCGGCGCCGCCGGCGGAGAGCTGACGTTCGCGGAGGCCGCGGCTCCCGCCCAGCCGGCCACGGTCTCCTGACGGCTACTTCCGCTTCCGCTTCACCTTGAACGTCGCCGTCGCCGGTGTGGCGTCGGTGTTTCCGGCGGCGTCCATCGCGCGGACCGAGAACGTGTGCTTGCCCTTCTTCGCCTTCAGCGTCAACGGTGAGGAGCACGGCGCGTAGGACGCCTTGTCGAGCGCGCATTCGAAGCTGCCGCCCTCGTCGGAGGAGAACGCGAACGTCACCTTGGCGCTCTTGCGCTTGGTCTTCACCTTCGACTTCGGCTTGGCCGTCAGCGTCGTCTCCGGCGGGTCGGTGTCCGCAGGGACCGACGTGTCCACGGTGAAGGTGCGCGAGGCGGGCGTCGCGTCCGTGTTCCCGCTCGAGTCGGTGGCGCGGGCCTCCAGCGTGTGGGGGCCGTCGGCGAGCGCGGCGGCCGTGAAGGGCGTCGCGCAGGAGGCGAACGGCGCGCCGTCGATCCGGCACTCGAACGTCGACCCGGACTCGTCGGACTGCAGGTCGAAGGTGGGCGTGTTGTCTGACGTCGTCCCGGTTGGTCCGCCCGCGATCGTCGTCTCCGGCGGATCGCAGTCGACTGGCGCGCCTGCGAACTCGTCGGCGCCGATGTCCGGCACCGTCGGGCAGGCGCCGTTGCCCTCGAGCGAGCGCGCGTCGCCGTCGAGGTCCGCGGTCCCGGTGAGGGGGTCGGTGACGCCGCCGTCGATCGTCGGCGAGCCGATGAGCTGATGGAAGTCACCCGTGCCCGCGTTGACGAAGAGCGGCGCCGCCGTCTGGTTCGTCCCCGTTCCCGGATCGGTCACCGTGGCGATGCCACCGCCACTGGGCGTCTCGGTCTGCGTCGCGTAGTTCGAGTTCGCCAGGGTGATGACGGTCGACGCGCCACTGGCCGACGACGCCCAGACGTCTTGGCTGCCGCCGTCCGCGACCACATTCTTCGCGTCGACGTCGAAGGTCACGCCGGCGGGGGCGTTGGTGTTGAAGAAGATCCCCCGCTGCCCGCCCACCGCGGTCACGTTGCGAAGCTTGATCGCGTAGGTCCCCGCGGGGGGGCTGACCGCGTTGCCGCCCACACCCCACGCGGTGGCGCCGCCGGCCCAGCAGACGGAGTCGCGGATCGTCACTGCGTCGACTGCCGTGCACGCGGTGCCACCGGCACCCGAGATTGCCACGTCGAGCCGCTCGAACGTGCTGCCCGCGGATCCGAGGGCGGCGACAACCCCGGCCGACACGCCCTGGACCTTCAGGTCGCTCACCGTCGCCACGTCGGTCACGCGCAGACCGCTCCCGTTCGAGACGTTGATCGTCGGCCGCGGCTGGCCCGCCTGGCCATGAAGGGAGATCGCGTCGGAGACCAGGACGTCGGCCGTCGTGTAGACGCCCGGCGTGACGATCACCCCGTCACCGTCGGCGACCGCCGCATCCTCGACGGCCGTATCGAGGGTGCACGGGCTCGCCTGCGTGCACGCCGTGCCGGCTCCCGTCGGGGAGGCGTAGCGCTGAACCGCCTGCGCGGCGGCGGGCGCGCAGGCCGCGACCAGCGCGATCGAGCTGAGCAGGAGGACGAGACGACGACTGAATCCGCTCATGCCCTGACCCTATTTACGTTCGTCACTTCCGGCAACCAAGAACCCGCGTTGGGTGCCCCGGCTACTTCTTCTGCTTCTTCTTCAAGTTGATGGAGGTCGTCTGCTTCCCCGGCTCCCCGCCCACCGGCGTGTAGACGATCTGAATCTGCATCTTCAGCTTGCCCTTCTTGGCGAGCTTCTTCTTCGACTTGCCCTTCGGCTTGACGGCCAGGGTCGCGTTGCCCACGGCATCGACG
>CAZVVS010000691.1:0-2040 GCA_964630585.1 uncultured Gordonia sp. | reverse complement strand
CATCCTTGCCGCCGGCAAGGGCACGCGCATGAAGTCGGCACACCCGAAGGTCCTACATGAGGTAGCCGGGCGTCCGATGATCTAGCATGTCCTGACTGCGGCCTCGCAACTCTCCCCCGCCTCCATCACCGTCGTCGTCGGCCACCAGGGCGAGACCGTACGTGGCGCGCTGGCCGCACACGGCCACATCGAGTTTGTGGTGCAGGAACCACAACTGGGAACCGCGCATGCCCTGCTGACGACCGAACCGCTGCTGCGGGATCAGTCCGGAACGCTCGTGCTGCTGTCGGGCGACGTGCCCGCCCTGTCGGCGTCCACACTGGAACTGCTCGTAAAGACGCATGCCGACGCAGGCGCCGGCACGACGGTAGTGACGGCGCACGTGGCTCAGCCGCATGGGTACGGGCGGATCGTCAGGGACGGCGGGAAGATTGCACATATTGTCGAGGAGAAGGACGCCAGCCCGGCTGAGCGTGCCATCACGGAGATCAATGCGGGCATCTACGCCTTCGACCTCGCCGGACTCTTCGACGCCGTTCGCGGCATCGGTGCCGCCAATGCGCAACGCGAGTACTACCTGCCCGACCTCGTGGGCATCCACCGCGCCGCTGGACGGGTGGTGGCGACCGTGACGGTCGGCGACGCAACGGAACTCCAGGGCATCAACAGCCGCGCCGAACTGGCGTCGGTGGGACGGAGCCTGCGCCAGCGCAAGAACGCCGAGTTGATGGCGGCCGGCGTGACGATCGAGGACCCCGACACGACCTTCATCGATCAGGACGTCGAAATCGGCGCAGACACGGTCATCAAGCCAGGCGTGTCGATCGAGCGCGGCACCCGCATCGGTGCCGACTGCGTCATCCACTCGGGCAGTCGGCTCGTCGCCTCGACGGTCGGCGACCGCGCGGTGATCCTGAACCACTGCGTCGTCACCGACAGCCTCGTCGGGGCCGGCGCCTCCATCGGTCCGTTCGCGCACCTGCGCGGAGACGCGCACGTGGGGCCCCGCGCCAAGGTCGGGAACTTCGTCGAGTTGAAGAAGACGGTGCTCGGACAGGGGTCGAAGGCGTCGCACCTCGCCTATCTCGGCGACGCGGTCATCGGCACCGACGTCAACATCGGCGCCGGCACCATCACGTGCAACTACGACGGCGTGAAGAAGCAGGTCACCACGATCGCCGATGGCGCCTTCATCGGCAGCGACACGCAGCTTATTGCGCCGGTGACGGTGGGCGAGGGCGCGTACGTCGGCACCGGCACCACGATTCGCGAGGACGTCCCTCCTGGGGCCCTGGCCGTCAGCGCCGGCAAGCAGCGCAACATCGAGGGCTGGGTCGAACAGCGGCGGAAGCGAACCAGCGAGTAGTCTCAGCTATCCAGGACTCCTAATTCATATGTGCGGAATCATCGGTTACATCGGCCCGAAGGACGTGGTCCCGGTTCTCATCGACGGCCTCCGGAAGCTGGAGTATCGCGGGTACGACTCGGCCGGCGTGGCGGTGGTCAGGAACGGTGCGATCGATCTGCGCCGAAGCGCGGGCAAGCTGTCGAACCTCGAGAAGGTGATCGTCCACGAGCCGATCTCGGGTGAGTACGGCGTCGGCCACACGCGCTGGGCGACGCACGGCCGGGTCACCGAGGAGAACGCGCATCCCCACCGCGACTGCACCGGCAAGATCGTGGTGGTCCACAACGGCATCATCGAGAACTACCTCGACCTGAAGCAGGAACTCCAGCGTCAGGGGCACAAGTTCGTCACCGAGACCGACACGGAGATCGTCGCGCACCTCGTCGAGCGCGAGATGAAGGACGACGGTCTCGAGAACGCCGTGCGGCGCGCGCTGATGCTGATGCGGGGCCTGTTCGCGCTGGTGCTCATCTCGGCCGACGACCCGGAAAAGATCATCGCCGTGCGCAACGGCCCGCCGATCGTGGTGGGCCTCGGCGACGGCGAGTTCTTCGTGGCGTCCGACATCCCCGCCATCCTCAGCCACACCCGCGACGTGGTGTTCCTCGGCGACGAGGAGATGGCGGTGGTCA
>CAZVVS010000690.1:0-2040 GCA_964630585.1 uncultured Gordonia sp. | reverse complement strand
AAGGCGAGCAGCGGCTGCCACGGCGGGGTCTCCCGCGTCGGTCGGGCACGCTTCGCCGCTGGGCGACGCGGTGTGGTCACGGTGGTTCGGTTCTCCTGCGCTGTTACTTGTCGTCGGTGGGCTCGTCGGAGGCCGACAGCTCGGGCTGGGCGTCCCCATCGTCGACGTCGGCGACGTCCAGGGCCGCACCCACGTAGGTCTGTGCCGCGTCCTCGAGGTCGACGATCGAGCGCACCGCGAGCTTGGTCCAGCGGCCCACGACACCCGGCGAGATCTCGACGTCGACGTACTCGTCGTTGGCGTCGATCACGGTGCCGAAGAGACCGGACATCAATTGGATCCGCGTGCCGGTGGTGAGGGCGGCCTGCATCTCCTGGATCTGGGCCATCTGCTTCTTCTGCTTGCGCGTGCCCATGAACAGCATCGCGCCCATCATGACCAACATCCCAAGGATGAGTATTTCCATGTCGACCAGTCTGCCAGACGCCTCAGTCCAACTCGTCGAACAGGTTGGGTTCCCCACCCAGGCCTCGGACCCCCCAGGCCGCGCTCAGCGCGCCGACGGGCGGCACCAGGCCGAGGTGGTGCCATGCCGCGGCGGTGGCGACGCGCCCGCGCGGAGTGCGCGCGATGAGCCCCGCGCGCACCAAGAACGGTTCGCAGACCTCTTCCACCGTCGCCGGTTCCTCTCCGACGGCCACCGCCAGTGTCGACACGCCGACCGGCCCACCACCGAAGCCCGAGACGAGCGCCGACAGCACCGCCCGGTCGAGCCGGTCGAGACCCCGCTCGTCGACGTCGTAGACCGCCAGTGCGGCCCGTGCGATCGGCAGCGTCACCTCGCCGTCACCGCGGACCTCGGCGTAATCGCGCACGCGGCGCAGCAGCCGGTTGGCGATTCGCGGTGTGCCGCGGGACCGGCCCGCTACCTCGGTCGCGGCATCGTCGTGCAGCGCGATGCCGAGGATCCCCGCCGAGCGGGTCAACACCGCGACGAGCTCGTCGACCTCGTAGAACTCCATGTGGGCGGTGAACCCGAAGCGGTCGCGCAAGGGACCGGTCAGTGCGCCGGAGCGCGTCGTGGCGCCGACGAGGGTGAACGGGGCGACGTCGAGCGGGATCGACGTCGCGCCCGGCCCTTTGCCCACGACGACGTCGACGCGGAAGTCCTCCATCGCCAGGTACAACATCTCCTCGGCTGGACGTGCGATGCGGTGGATCTCGTCGATGAACAGCACGTCGCCCTCGATGAGATTCGACAACATGGCCGCGAGATCCCCGGCACGCTCAAGCGCCGGGCCAGAGGTGACGCGGATCGCCGATCCCAGTTCCCCGGCGATGATCATGGCCAACGACGTCTTGCCCAGTCCGG
This sequence comes from uncultured Gordonia sp., assembly GCA_964630585.1. GTDB lineage: Bacteria > Actinomycetota > Actinomycetes > Mycobacteriales > Mycobacteriaceae > Gordonia. The sequence continues at coordinate 668 of CAZVVS010000690.1, read as the reverse complement.
GTGGGCCGGAGAGCAGGATGTGGTCGGGTGTCCCGCCGCGCCCCTTGGCGCCGCGCAGAACCAGCTCGAGCTGTTCGCGCACTTTTGCCTGACCGATGAAGTCGGCCAGCGACCTCGGCCGCAGGTTTGCGTCGAGCTCCCCGTCGGCGGCCACGCGGCCCGCGCTCACGGTCCGTTCCGCCTCGTCGGTGCCGTCGTCGTGCATCGGCTACTTCTTCCCCAGTAGGGACAGGCCCGCGCGCAGCGCGGTCGACGCGTCGGCGTCGGGGTTCTCGGCGAGGACGGCGGCCACGGCCTTCTCCGCCGCTGCGGCCGGGAACCCGAGGCCGATGAGGGCCTCGGTGACCTCGCCGCCCACCGTCGCACCACCGGACAGCGGGGATGCGGCACCCCCGGAGACCACGCCGACCTTGTCGCGCAGTTCGACGGACAGACGCTCGGCCACGCGCTTACCGATGCCTGGCACCGCGGTGAGCGCGGCGATGTTCGACGACGCGAGGGCCGCGGCGAGCTCGGCCGGCTCGTGCACGGCCAGAGCCGCCATCGCCAGCCGCGGCCCCACCCCGGTCACCGTCTGCAGCAGCACGAACAGGTCGCGGGCGGCCCCGTCGGTGAATCCGTAGAGCGTCATCGAGTCCTCACGCACGATCATCGTCGTGAGCAGCGTC
>CAZVVS010000689.1:0-2047 GCA_964630585.1 uncultured Gordonia sp. | reverse complement strand
AAGATATTTCTAAATTTTTCTGCATCAAATGGACACCCCTATTTTTCGATTCGAAAAATCTTACAGGAGCGCGGAGTAGATCCTAAATATCTCACTTTTCCTGGTATGAAAAAATATTTTGCAGAACATCCAGATGAAATGCTTCCAACACTGGTTCAAAATCCGAGTTATGTCTTTTTTAAAGAAGAAGCAGTCGGTCCAATGGGGGCAACCAATACTGTGTTGAGTCCTGCACATTCCATTGCAATTGATAAATCTATCTTTCCACTGAGTTCGATCGCATTAGTACAGACACAAAAGCCAATCATCGAAAATGGTGAAGTGGTTTCATGGCAATCTTTTTCACGTTTGATGATCGCAAATGACGTTGGCGGAGCCATTAAAGGCGCTGGGCGTGTCGATTTTTTCTGGGGAGAAGATTCATATGCTGAAATAGCAGCGGGCACAATGAATCAAACCGGAAATTTGATCTTTCTTTTATCAAAATCAAAGGAATACTAATGTCCGCTCGACGGATTAAACCCAATCCACTAAAAGCTAACTCTACGGTTTCACTCATTGCACCTGCAGGAGGCTTTGAAAAGAAACTCTTTGATCGTGGCAGAGAATATCTAGAAAAAAAATATAACTTTAAAATGATTCACCGTAATGATGTCTTTGACCGCGATGGATATTTTGCAGGCTCAGATTTGCGACGTCTTCAAGAATGCTTCGATTCACTTACTCATTCAAAATTTGATGCTGTTTTTGGAATACGTGGTGGATATGGTATGACTCACATCTATCCAGAATTAATACGTAAATTGAAGAAAATTAAAAACCTTAAACCTAAAATTGTTTTAGGTTATAGTGACTTAACCATACTATTGAATGGTCTCTATCAAGATTTGGGTTGGGTTACATTTCATGGACCAATGGTCGTTAGCAAACCCTTTGGATCACCCATCGCGATTGAACAAGAATGTTTTGAAACCACTTTGCTCTCTTCAAAACCTCTTGGAAAAATTACCACGAATTCAATGAAAACCTTAATCCCAGGAAAAGCAAAAGGTGTTTTAGTCGGCGGATGTTTGAGTATGCTGGTAGCAACGATTGGTACAACTTATGAAATTCAGACAAAAAATAAAATTCTATTTTTAGAAGATGTTGGTGAAAGACCCTATCGCATTGACCGCATGCTCACTCAGCTTCTTCATGCGGGTTTATTAAACCAAATTCGAGGAATTATTTTTGGTGAATTTACCAATTGCTTTCCTCCTGACATTAAAGATACTGGAGGAGTTCAAACGCAATCTGTTACTCAAGCCATCCAAAGCGCATTGGGGAATTTTCTAAAATCTAAAAAAATACCGGTTATTACAGAATTCCCATCGGGACATGGCTTTCCACAAATTACATTTCCTATCGGGACCCTCGTAGAAATGACTGCCCTGAAAAACCAATGCAATGTAAATTTTATTGAAAGCGGCTGCAAAGAATGAGTACGTTTTCTCAAAATTTTCCAAAAACCACACAACTACTTGAAGATGCAACTCCTGAAATATTTCCTAGCTTTGCAGTTGGCATTCTTTACAATGATCAACTCTACTTTCATGCTGTTGATTGTACGACCTCATCATTGTTTGACTTAGCTTCACTTACAAAAGTTCTCTGCACGACCTCAATTTGCGCAATAGCAGAAGAAAAACATCAGCTTTCTATTGAAGAAAGTTTACAAAGTTATTTTCAATCGTTTCCAGATCCACGAGTACATTTATCTCATTTACTCGACCATACCTCTGGGTTCCCTGCCTGGCTCGATCTACATTCTGCTTTTCATGAGCCCAAAGGTCGAGGCGCATTTGATCCAATTACAACTCCTCCACAAGCACGCAGTCGATTTGAACATGAGATTTTACTTAGTTGGATTTCGTCACAATTTGAAAAAAAAACAGAATATTCTGATCTAGGATTTATACTTTTGGGTTGGGCTTTAGAAAAAAAATTAAAAGCCCCATTGGATTCTCTATTTCAAGAATGGTTATCGATTCCATATGAATTAAAAAGC
>CAZVVS010000688.1:0-2048 GCA_964630585.1 uncultured Gordonia sp. | reverse complement strand
GCTGCGATGTCGAGCGGGGTGTCGTTCTCGACGACCGCCTCGCCGTTGACCATGGTCAGCACCACCCCTTCGGACAACGACGTCGGGTCGGTGTAGGTGGCAGTGGCCGCGAACCGGTCTGGGTCGAAGATGACGACGTCCGCGAAGTGGCCCGTTTGTAGGCGGCCGCGCTCGGGGATCCCGAACGCATCAGCGGTGGCCGAGGTGCTGCTGCGAACGAACTCTCCGACGGAGATCACCTTCTGTGCGACGACGTACTCGTGGTACTTCTCTGCGAACGAGCCAACAGCACGGGGGTGGCCCGGCGAGGAGTCCGACGAGGCGCCGACCCATGGGCGTTGCATGAAGGCCCGCACGTCGTCGTCGGTCTGGTTGAAGTTCGCGATCAGCTGGTCACCCTCGCGCAGCAGGGCGATGGTCGCGTCGACGGCGTCGAGCTGTGCGGTCTCGGCGACCTTGGCGAGCGTCTTGCCGAGGCGGTCGGGGTTGCCCGCAACGAAGTGGATCGCCTCGGGTCCGTTGCGCCGGCGCAGGTTCTCGGCGATGTCGGCGCGTAGGCGGTCACGGGCGGTCGGGTCGTCGAATCGCTTGAGTCGTTCGCCGGCGCCACCCTCGTTCGCCCACGGCGGGATCAGCGCGGCGGAGAGCGTCGTGCTCGACGCGAGCCACGGGTATTGATCCGCGGTCACGGCCTGGCCGTTGTCTTGTGCTGCTTCGATGAGGTCGATGATCTCGCTGCTCATGCCCGCGGTGTCGGCGCCCAGCGCCTTGATGTGGGCGATGTGCACCGGCAGGTCGGCCTCTTCCCCGATCGTGAGCGCTTCGACAACCGCGTCTCGGAGGCCGTCGGGGGTCTGTTCGTCTCGGATGTGGCTGTCGTAGACGCCCCCGTGCGCGGCGGCGACCTTGGCGAGCGCGATCACCTCTTCGGTCGTCGAGAAGTTCTGGGGCGTGTAGTACAAGCCGGTCGAGAGCCCGATGGCGCCTTGGCGCATCGCGCTCGCGACGAGCTCCTTCATCGCGTCGAGCTGCGCGGCGTCGGGCGCGGTGTCGACGTCGCCGAGTTGGCTCTGCCGCACCGGTCCGAAGCCGACGAACATCGCGACGTTGGTGCCGGGCGGGTTGGTCTGCAGCTGCGCGGAGAGCGCGGAGATGTCATAGCCCCCGTAGCCGTCGTTGCCGATCACCGACGTCGTCACGCCCTGCGTCACGAAGGGGAGGTTCAGGCGTCGCTCGGCGTCGTCGGACAGCAGATCGCCATCGGCGTGGGTGTGGGCATCGATGAAGCCCGGCGCGACGACCATGCCCGACGCGTCGATCACCCGTTCAGCGGTCGTCCCGCTCGGTGTCTTACCGACGAACACGATCCGGTCACCGACCACGCCGACATCGCCGACGATCGGCTCGAGGTCGTCCCCGTCATAGACCGTTCCGCCGCGGATCAGGATGTCGACCCGCTCGGGAATCGAAGCCGACGTCGAAGGCTCACGCTGAGGAGCGGCGTCGTCTCCCGACCCGCTGCAGGCAGCCAAGCCGACGATCATCATCGATGACGCTACGACGGCGACGCGACCACATCTGCCCATGGACCGAGGCTCTATCGAGCACGCTCCTGCGTCCGTTGAACACCTGACGAACCATGCGCATCACCCCGACGGACTCGTTGACGTTCAACCTTGACGGCCACGGCTTCGGCTACGACTGTGAGATCGTCATCAAACGCACCGACCACGAACTGCCAACCGGCCCGGAGGCCTGACATGAGCGACTGGAACAACAAGATCATCGAGGAGTTCCGCGCCAACGGCGGCAAGGTCGGCGGCAACTTCGAAGGCGCACCGATACTGCTGCTCCACACCACCGGCGCCAAGTCCGGCCTCGAGCGGATCAGTCCGATGATGTACCAGGACCTCGGCGACGGACGCATCGCCGTCTTCGCGTCGAAGGCCGGCGCCGACAGCCACCCCGACTGGTATCACAACCTCGTTGCGAACTCGGAGGCTTCCGCTGAGATCGGAACCGAGACCCGCTCGTTCCGGGCACGTACC
>CAZVVS010000687.1:0-2054 GCA_964630585.1 uncultured Gordonia sp. | reverse complement strand
CTGACGCCGCTGATCCGCGACGGTCGCGACGGTGACCACCTCGACGACGCCCGCGAGCACTACCGGGTCACCCGCGCCGTGCTCGACGAACTCGCCCAGCCCGACGACTCCATCCCGATCCGACCCGAGTACCTCGCCCGCCTGATCGATCAGACCGCCGACGATGACGCGGTCTTCGTCCCCGACGTGGGTTCGCCGATCATCTGGGCGGCGCGATTCCTGACCATGAACGGCAAGCGTCGATTGCTCGGCTCGTTCAACCACGGCTCGATGGCCAACGCCCTGACCATGTCGACGGGCGTCGCGGCGGCCCAGCCGGGCCGACAGGTGATCTCGCTGTCGGGCGACGGTGGCATCGCGATGCTCCTCGGTGAACTGCTGACGCTGGTGCAGAACGACATCGCAGTGAAGACCGTCGTGTTCAACAATTCGTCGCTGAACTTCGTCGAACTCGAGATGAAGGCCGACGGCCTGGTGAGCTTCGGCACCGACCTCAAGAACCCCGACTTCGCCGCGGTCGCCGAATCAGTCGGGATTCGCGGCTGGTCGGTGCAGAAGTCGTCCGAACTACCCGGGGCAGTCGCGGAGTTCCTGGCGCACGACGGCCCCGCGCTGCTCGATGTGACGGTGGCGCGGCAGGAACTGTCGATCCCGCCGACCATCTCGATCGCGCAGGCCACCGGCTTCACACTGTGGGGGATCCGCACCGTCCTGTCGGGTCGGGGGGACGAACTGGTCGACCTCGCCGAGGTCAACCTGTTCAGCCGCTTGCGGCGGCGCCGGAAAGACTGAAAGATGCACGACGGCGCACCCGCTAACCGGTCGACACCGACGGCCGAGTCGATGGACCTCAACTTGATCCGCGCACTCGACGCGCTGCTGCACGAATGCCATGTGAGTCGTGCCGCGGAACGCCTCGAACTCAGTCAGGCGGCCACAAGTCATGCGCTGGCCCGGCTGCGGAAGACATTCGACGACCCCCTGCTCATCCGGTCGGGCCGCGAATTGGTCCCCACCCCCGAGGCCGACCGCCTCAAGCCGATTGCCGCGGAGATCATGCGCCTGGCGGGCGATGCGCTGCAGGCTCCGCATTTCGACCCGGCCACGTCCAACGCCACGTTCACCCTGGTGTCACCGGACTTCCTGGCCGCCGAGATCCTGCCGACGATGACGATGCTGCTGCAGGCGCAGGCCCCCGATGTGCGCCTCGAGTACTACAGCGCGCCGGCACCACAGGACAGCGACCTCCGCGGACGGATCGATGCGGCACTCCTGCCCGCCGAACGGGTATTGAAGTCGCGGGACTCGATCCATGCCTGCCACATCCGGTGGCACGGCCTCGCCGGTGCCCACAATCCCGTGGCGGGCACGTCGCCGAGTCTCAAGGAGTTCTGCGCGCTGCCCCACATCGTCGTCGACCGGGCACTCATGCACCGACATCTCGACGATCTCCTCGGCTCGATGGGACTGACCCGCACCATCGCCATGCGCGTGACGAACTACGCGCTCATCCCCCATCTGCTAGCCACCACCAACCTCGTCACCATCGCCTCGGTCACTACGCCGATCGGACCCGAGGTGGCCAGCTTCACCCCACCAGTGGATGTCCCCGCGCTCGAGTACCGCATCTGCTGGTCACGCCGACTGGCCCTGGACCCGGGCAGCATTTGGTTCCGCGAGCGCATCGCCGAGGTGTGCGCCGACAAGTTGCCAGACGGCAACGGCCCGGCCGACGCCGAAGCGGCGGACCGGGCCGGTTGAGCCGACGGCTCTAGTTCGTCATGCCGTGGCTTCCGCCAACAGAGCCGCATGTTCGGCGACGATCGCGTCGGCAAGGCTCTGGAGGTCGGGCACCGCGTGCGGGCAGGACACCAGGCCGAAGTCCAGGTGCCCGTCGTAGCTGAACAGGGTGATGTTCATGGCCTGGCCGTCGACGATCATCGAGACGGCGTCGAACTCCTCCAGCTCGGCGCCACACAGGTACATCTTCCATTGCGCCCCGGGGACGTTGGAGATCGTCACATTCGGCATCACGCCGCTGGTGAAGTTGGCCC
>CAZVVS010000686.1:0-2056 GCA_964630585.1 uncultured Gordonia sp. | reverse complement strand
GTCGAGGACGATGAACGCGGACTTGCCGCCGAGCTCGAGGAAGACCTTCTTCACGGTGTCCACCGAGGCCTCCATGACCTTCTTGCCTGTGACGGTGGAGCCGGTGAACGAGATGATGTCGACCCGCGGGTCGGCCGAGAGCTGCGCACCGATCGCGTGGTCGGAGGAGGTGATCACGTTGACCACGCCCGGCGGGAAGTCGGTCTCCTCGGCGATGACCTTGCCGACCAGCGCCGCGGCCCACGGGGTGTCCGGCGCGGGCTTCAGGACGACGGTGCACCCGGCGGCCAGCGCCGGGCCGATCTTGGCGAAGTTGATCTGGTGGGGGAAGTTCCACGGCGTGATGGCGCCGACGACGCCGACCGCCTCGTAGCGCAGTTCGCGCTGGTTGGGGATGCCCATTGGCTTGGCCTTACCCAGGTCGCGGGTCCACTCGAAGCTCTCGGCGAGGTCGGCAAACCAACCCAGATCCTCGGCGGGGCCGGCGAAGTGCGGGCCGCCGGTGAGGAACGCGGGTGCTCCGACCTCGGCGGTGGTGAGCTCTTTGAACTCGTCGGCGTGGGCCAGCAGGGCGTCGCGCAACTGGCGCAGGCACTTCGCGCGGAACGCGTGGTCGCGCGACCAATCGGTGGTGTCGAAGGCGCGGCGAGCGGCGCCGATGGCGGCGTCGAGGTCGGCCGAGGTGGCGTCGGCGGCCTGCCCGATGACCTCCTCGGTCGCCGGGTTCACGACGTCGAACGTGCCGCCGGAGCCGGGGACGAGCTTGCCGTCGATCAGCAGGTCGGAGCTGTGTTCCGGGCGCAATGGCATGGGGTTCTCCCTTGTCGGAGGGGGCGGAGACTCTTCTGGTCTACCGTCTGGACAGGTGTCTAGACGCGAGTACAAACTTAGTGTAGCGTGGCCCACATGTCCACCCCGGTAGGTACTTCGGTTTCGCAGGAATCGACGCGGCGGCGCCTTACCGCGCAGCAGGCCGACACGGTCGCCAAGCTGACCGACGCCGCTGTCGTCGTGCTGCGCACCGACGGTTTCGACGGCCTCACCGTGCGGTCGGTCGCCAAGCTTGCCGGCGTCGCACCGGCGACGGCGTACACCTATTTCAGTTCCAAGAGCCACCTCGTCGCCGAGGTCTTCTGGCGCCGTCTCGCTGACGGTGTTGCCGAGCCCGACATGTCCCTGCCGCCCACTGAGCGCGTCGTCGAACTCCTGCGCTCGATCGCCCTCGTCGTCACCGGCGACGGCGACATCGGGGGAGCGGTCACGGTCGCGCTGCTCGGCAGTGATCCCGACGTCGAGCACCTGCGGATACGCATCGGCGGGTTCATCCGCCGCCGCCTCTCGGCGGCGCTCGGCGTCGACTGGGAGAACCCGGGACCGGCCGTCGAAGCACTCGAAATGCTCTACGCCGGCGGTCTCGTCCACGCCGGGATGGGCCACATGTCCTACGAGGACACCGCCGACCGACTCACCGAATCGGCGTTGCTGATCATGCGCGCCGCCGAGCAGTAACCAAGCCAAGTATCAACCGCACCACCGGATTCAGCCCAAGGAGAACCAGTGAGCACGACCATCGCGGGAATGGAACAGCGATTGCCGTTCGATCCCTACGCGTACGACTTCCATGAGGACCCGTACCCCACGTATGCGCGGCTGCGCGCCGAGGCGCCGGTCTACTACAACGCCGAGCTCGACTTCTGGGCGCTGTCGCGCCACGAGGATGTGCGCAACGCCTTCCGTAACAGCATCCAGCTGTCCAACGCCTGGGGCGTGTCGATGGACCCGAGCGCCTACGGCCCCGACGCGAGCAAGTCGATGTCCTTCCTGGCGATGGACGACCCCAAGCACATGCGCATCCGCAAGCTCGTCTCCAAGGGATTCACCCCCCGCCGCGTCAACGAGCTCGCCGAGAGCATCCGCGAGCTCACCCGGGACCACTGGAACAAGTGCCTGGAGATGGGCGAGTTCGACTACGTCACCGACTTCGCCGGCAAGCTGCCGATGGACGTGGTCAGTGAGTTGCTCGACGTCCCCGTCGAGGATCGCGCCTACCTGCGCG
>CAZVVS010000685.1:0-2058 GCA_964630585.1 uncultured Gordonia sp. | reverse complement strand
GTAGCGCATCCGCTTTGGGAGCGGAGGGTCGCAGGTTCAAATCCTGTCATCCCGACAATCGAGACACCCCCGTATATAAGGAGAACGCGCGTGGAAACCAGCGTGGAGCAGTTGGACCCGACCCGGGTGAAGTTGACCGTCGAGATCCCGTTTGAGGAGCTCTCGGGAGAGTTCGACAAGGCCTACGCGACTTTGGCCCAGCAGGTCCGCATCCCCGGGTTCCGTCCCGGCAAGGCGCCGGCCAAGTTGATCGAGGCCCGCGTCGGGCGCGACGCGGTGCTGGCCCAGGTCGTCAACGACGCACTGCCCGCCAAGTACGGCGAGGCGATCGAGCAGGCCGACGTGGCGGCCATCGGCCAGCCCGAGATCGAGCTCGGTGAGCTCGTCGACGGCCAGCCCGTCACCTTCACCGCCGAGGTCGACGTCCGCCCGGAGATCACGCTGCCCGACTTCTCGACGCTGGCTGTGACCGTCGACGCCCTCAAGTCCGACGAGGACGCCGTCGCCGAGCAGTTGGAGAACCTGCGCGAGCGCTTCGGCACCCTCAAGGCTGTGGAGCGGGGTGCGCAGAACGGCGACCACGTCACACTCGACCTGGCGGCGACCGTCGACGGCAACCCGGTTCCCGACGCGACCACCGAGGGCCTGTCCCACGAGGTCGGCTCCGGCCAGCTCATCGACGGCCTCGACGAGGCGCTGATCGGCCTTAAGTCCGGCGAGGAAGCCCAGTTCACCACCAAGCTCGTCGCCGGCGAGTTCGCCGATTCCGATGCCGACGTGACCGTCAAGGTCGGTGCGGTGAAGGAGCGCGAGCTGCCCGAGCTCGACGACGACTTCGCCCAGCTGGCCAGCGAGTTCGACACGATCGACGAGCTGCGCGACGCCGTGCGCAGCCGAGTGGAGCAGTCCAAGAAGATCGAGCAGGCCAACGCGATCCGCGACAAGGTCCTCGACGAGCTGCTGGAGAAGGTCGAGTTCCCTCTGCCGGCGAAGATCGTCGACGGTGAGGTGGAGGGTCAGCTCGAGGAGATCCTGCACAGCATCGGCCACGACGAGGCGATGCTCGAGCGGCTGCTCGAGGCACAGGGCACCACCCGCGAGGAGTTCGAGGCCAACGCCCGCGAGAACGCCGAGCGCGGTGTGCGCACCCAACTGCTGCTCGATGCCATCGCGGACGCGAAGGGCACCGAGATCAGCCAGGAGGAGCTCACCCAGCAGATAATCTTCTCGGCCCAGCGCTACGGCATGGCGCCGCAGGAGTTCGTCAACCAGCTCCAGCAGGCCGGACAGATCGGCGCGGTCTACGCCGATGCACGCCGCGGCAAGGCGCTGGCGTCCATCGTCGGCGAGGTCGCCGTCACCGATGACACCGGCGCCGTGGTCGACACCGAGGAGTTCTTCGGTGCGGCCACCGCCGACGAGTCGGCCGACGAGGACGCGACCGCCGACGCGTAGTCGCAATCACACCGCGCAACGGCCGGGCCGGGATCTGGATCCCAGCCCGGCCGTTCGCCGTCGGCGAACGCCCGTTTAGCTGTGAGCGAATCAGCGTGTCAACGGGATGGGTTGGGCCCGGCCATTGGTTAGGGTCGAAGACAAGCACCTCAACGATTCACCGTTGACCTCGCGCCAGCGAGATCGGATTCAAAGGTAGGAACAGTGAGCAATTCGTCGATCCACACCACGATGTCGTCGGGCGTCGCGGGTCTGACCTTGAACGACTCGGTTTACGAGCGACTGCTGCGCGAGCGGATCATCTTCCTCGGCACCCAGGTCGACGACGACATCGCCAACCGGCTCTGCGCGCAGATCCTCCTGCTCACCGCCGAGGCGCCGGACAAGGACATCCAGTTCTACATCAACTCGCCCGGCGGGTCGGTGAGCGCGGGCATGGCGATCTTCGACACCATGCAGCTTTCGCCGTGCGACATCTCCACCTACGCGATGGGTATGGCCGCATCGATGGGACAGTTCCTGCTGACCGCGGGCACCAAGGGCAAGCGCCATGCGTTGCCGCACGCGCGGATCATGATGCACCAGCCCTCGGCCGGTATCGGC
>CAZVVS010000684.1:0-2066 GCA_964630585.1 uncultured Gordonia sp. | reverse complement strand
AGGTGATCATCGTCGCGGCCAGGTTCGGCGCGTGCTCGGCGATCTTGGCGGCCAGGTCGGCGGTGTCGACGTCACCGTTCTCGCGGCACGCGACGACGACGACACGCATCCCCGCCATGACCGCCGACGCCGCGTTGGTGCCGTGGGCGCTGGCCGGGATCAGGCAGATGTCGCGCTGGGAGTCGCCGCGGGCCAGGTGGTACTGGCGGATCGCCAGCAGCCCGGCGTACTCGCCCTGCGACCCCGCGTTGGGCTGCAGGCTGACGCGGTCGTATCCGGTGATGGCCGCGAGCCATCCGGCGAGTTCGTCGATCAGCTCGCGGATGCCGGCGGTGTCCTCCGCCGGCGCGAACGGGTGCAGATTGGCGAACTCGGGCCAGGTGATCGGCTCCATCTCCGTGGTCGCGTTGAGCTTCATCGTGCAGGAGCCGAGCGGGATCATGCTGCGGTCCAGCGCGATGTCCTTGTCCGAGAGTGACCGCAAGTAGCGCAGCATCGCCGTCTCGGTGCGGTGCCGGTGGAAGGCGGGATGGGTGAGGTACTCCGATGTGCGGTTCTCGATATCGATCGACGACGCGGAGCCCGCATCGGCGTCGACGCCGGCCTGCGCGAAAGCCGCGAGGACCGCGTCGACGTCGGCCTGGGTCGTCGTCTCGTCGCAGGCGATCGCGACGTGGTCGTCGTCGACGCGGCGCAGGTCGATCCCCCGCTCGCGCGCCGCCTCGACGACGGCAGCGGCCTTGCCGGGCACCTGCGTGAGCACGGTGTCGAAGAAGCGGGGGTGCACGATCGCCGAACCGAGTCCGTCGGCGATCTGCGCTGCGCGCGCGTGGGTGCGCCGAGCGATCGCCGCCAGACCGTCGGGTCCGTGGTAGGAGGCGTACATCGCCGCGATGATCGCCAGCAGCACCTGTGCGGTACAGATGTTGCTGGTCGCCTTCTCGCGCCGGATGTGCTGTTCGCGGGTCTGTAGGGACAGGCGGTAGGCGAGGTTGTCATCGGCGTCGCGGGACACACCGACGAGGCGCCCGGGCAGCTGCCGGGTGAGCACGGTCTTCACCGACAGGTACCCGGCGTGCGGGCCGCCGAACCCCATCGGGACCCCGAATCGCTGCGTCGTCCCGAAGCACGCATCGGCACCTTGCTCGCCGGGCGGGGTGATCAGGGTGGCCGCCAGCAAGTCCGTGCCGACGGCGATCATCGCGTCGCGCTCATGGGCGGCGGCGATGATCGGTGCGGCATCGACGAGGCGGCCCGACGCGCCCGGCACCTGGGTGATGACGCCGTAGAAATCGCCCGGCGGCAGGCCCGCACCGTCGATCGTCGGATCCAGTTCGGCGACCAGGACCTCGATACCGAGCGGCTCGGCACGCGTCTCGATGACGGCGCGGGTCTGCGGGTACAGATCGGCGTCGACGACGAGGCGGCGCGACTTGTTCTTCGTCGCCCGCAGCATCAGGGTCATCGCCTCGGCGGCGGCGGTCGCCTCGTCGAGCATCGACGCGTTCGCCACTTCCATACCGGTGAGGTCGGCGACCATCGTCTGGAAGTTCAGCAGCGCCTCGAGCCGGCCCTGGCTGATCTCCGGTTGGTACGGCGTGTAAGCGGTGTACCAGGCGGGATTCTCCAGGACGTTGCGCCGGATCACGCCGGGGGTGTGGGTGCCGTAGTAGCCGAGGCCGATCATCGACCGGCGCACCGTGTTGGCATCGGCGAGCTCGCGCAGTCGCGCGGTGGCCTGCTCCTCGGTCAGCGGCTGCGGCAGAACGTCGATGCCAGCGGCGATGCCATCCTGCACGGCATCGGCGATGCTGCCGGGCACGGCTGCAGCGGCCAGCTCCTCAAGAGAGGAGACGCCGATGACGGCGAGGATGCGGTCCAACTCGGCAGCATCGGGGCCGACGTGGCGGTCGGCGAACAAGGGCTGGGAAATGTCTGTATGCGAGGACATCTGTGTGCGACTCTCTGCGCGGTTCTGTGTCCTCTCCCTCTGTCATGGTGCCTGAGAGTTTGAACCGACGCGTGCGGCGGTCTTTCCCCGTGGGCGGACGGGCGCGAACCCGACT
>CAZVVS010000683.1:0-2066 GCA_964630585.1 uncultured Gordonia sp. | reverse complement strand
CACCGCGGCCGACGGCCGCTACCGCACGAGCGGCCTGCCGACCGGTCAGTACCAGGTGTTGTTCAATGACCCATCGGCCCGCCATGTGACCGAATGGTGGAACGACCAGCCGACGCGCACCACAGCGACACCCGTCGCCGTCACCGTCGGCAGCGACACCCCCGGCATAGACGCGGCGTTGAGCCCCATCGTGTCGGCCGTGTCGGGAACCGTCCGCGACGACGCGACGACGCCCCTTGCAGGAGTGTGCGCGTACCTCTACCGACTCGACGGCACCTACGCCGGATTCGGCGCCTGCACCGGAGCCGACGGTCGCTACGAGATGCGCGGGATGGCGGCCGGCCAGTACAAAGTCGGCTTCTACGACCCCTCCGCGCTCCATTCGACGTCGTGGCACGACGCGAAGCCGACCCATGCGGCGGGCGACACGGTCACGGTCGTCGACGGAACCGCGACCAACGGCGTCGACGGCACCATGCCACGACTCACGGTCCTGTCCGGGACCATCCGGAGCACGACCGGCCTCGCGCTCGACGGAGTGTGCGCCTACCTTTTCCGCCTCGACGGCGGATATGCGGGAGCGGTGTCCTGCTCGGGTGCCGACGGACGCTACGCCGTGCAGGGAATGCCCGCCGGCGACTACAAGGTCGCGTTCTTCGACCCATCCGGTCGCCACGTCACCGCCTGGTTCAACGGGAAAGCCACACACGGCGCCGCCGACACCGTGATCGAGATCGCCGGCCGTCTCCATAGCAGTGTCGACGCCAACCTCAGCCGGATCACCTCCGTCGGAGGGACGATTCGCAACACGACCGGTTCGCCCCTCGCGGGCGTGTGCGCCTACCTCTACCGATTGGACGGCACCTAAGCCGGATTCGGGGCGTGCTCCGGTGCCGACGGGAGATACCTCGTGCAGAACATGCCGGCGGGGGACTACCGCGTCGGCTTCTACGACCCGGCAGGGCGTCACGTCACCGGCTGGTATCGATCCGGAGGATCAACCAGCTCCGCCGTAACTCCCGACGAGGCCGACACCGTCGCCGTGGCCTCCGGTTCGTCAGTGGAGACGATCGACGCGCGATTGTCCGGCATCGGCTCCATCACCGGCATCGTCACCGATCCAAGCGGAGCGCCGCGCACCGATGTGTGTGTCTACGCCGACCGACTCGACGGCTCCTACAGCGGCATCGGCGGATGCACCGGGGCCGATGGCCGCTACACCCTCAACGACCTTCCCGAGGGCGGCTACAAGCTCGGGTTCTACCTACCCGACACCCCAACTCCCACCAACCACTGGTACCACGGCGCCGCTAATGAGGCGTCGGCGCAGCGCGTCGACGTCGTCGCCGGCTCGACGACCAGCGGCATAGACGAGCAGTTCTGATCAGCGGATAGGAGACCACATGTACACCAACACCGCCGTACTCGGATCGGCCCTGGGCGCTGGAGGATCAGCCCTCGGAGCGACCCAAACCGCCGGCCTCGCAGCGACGGGGCTGGCGACCGCGTCACTGCTGCTGGTCGCTGTGTCGCTGCTTCTGACCGGGGTCGCGTTGGCGCGCTCCGCCAGGATCCGCCGCAGCCGTATCGCCTGAACTGTTCGTTCTTGTCGTGGTCGCCGTCACCCTGGCCCTGATCATCGCAACGGCCGGCTATCTCGTCGCCGCTGCGGTCCTGAGCCTCCGGCGCGTCGACGCGCCCGATGCGGGAGAGCCGCTCAACTACCTCTTCGTGGTGCCGTGCCTTAACGAGGAGCTGGTGATCGCCAACACACTCGATTCGCTGATGGCACTGCCGTCGAAGCGGACCCACGTCCTCGTCGTCGACGACGGCTCCACCGACGGAACCTCAGCGGTCGTCGCCCGCTACCCCACCGAGCGCGTCACGATCCTTCGACGGGACCTTCCTCACGCGCGCCAGGGCAAAGGGGCAGCGCTCAACGCCGCGTTCCGCTGGGCGATCCCGGCTTTGTACGATCAACAGCTCGACCGGGTCGACCTCGCCGGCGTCGACGCCGACGGCCGCGTCGAGCCCGATGTACTCGACATGGTCGATCCGATGTTCGC
>CAZVVS010000682.1:0-2082 GCA_964630585.1 uncultured Gordonia sp. | reverse complement strand
CTCTGCTCAGCATCCACCTGACCACGGATGTACGACGTCAGGTCCACGTTTGCCGTCGCCGCGTTCGCGCCAAGCGTCACCGTCGCCAAGGGCGTCGGTTCAGGAGCGGCACCGTTGTAGTCATACGACGACGGGTCGTGCACCTGGATTGACCGGGACCCAAACGTCCCGCTCCCCATCAGCGTCACGTTCGCGTTCGTGACCACGCCGTCGTCGGCGAGGACGTCCGACAAGTCGAAGTCCTCGACCGAACGGTACCAGAAGGTCCCAGCGTTCCACCCCGTCCGCAACGTTGGGCACGCCACAGGAGCACACGTCGACGTCGCCCCGCCCGGATCCTTCGCGTACACGCTGAACCCGAGCTCGGTCTCGACCCCGATCGTCGGATCGATGACAACTGGGAACGTCGTCTGCGACGACAGCCATCCTGGGTCAACTGAGAGCACATACTCATGCGAACCAGCCGGGGGCTGCTCCACCCTGCCCGGAGCCTCTCCGGGAGTCGGCTCCGACTCAGCCTTGGGGGTGCGTAGCTCCACAGTGGGACGCGCGGCCGCATCGAGTGATGCCCCGTCCTTCGACAACACCTCCGGTGCAGCAATCACCAGTCCCGAGCCGTCGGACGGCAACACCGAACCCTTCGAAGCACCATCGACGAACACAGGCTCCGACGACTCCAACGCGAACACGAACTCCGGCGCCACATCGGCAGCCTTCACGATCACGTCTTCTTTCACGCCCACCGGGGTCACCGTGTAGCGCAGGTCAACGTTCTTCCACACGTCCCGATACGTGACCACGTTCGCGGTATCGCCCGACCCGACCTCGGGCATCACCGTCACGCCCGGCTCGACCCGAGGCGCAAACGCAATGCGATCAACACCGCTCACGACCTCGATCCCACCAGACCCGCTCAACGGACCGAAGCGAGCCACCCACGAGTTCGCTGCCGAACGGAACCAGCCCTTCTCACCGTCAACAACAACCTTCGTATCGATCAGCTCGAAGCCGCCCTGACCCGTGTCGAAGTACTTCGGCTCCGAATACTCGGTTCGAGTGAACGACCCATCAGCGTTCATCCACACCTCAGAAGTAGGTGTCCGCTCCGACACCACCTCCTCGACCCGCTCAGGGAGCTCGTCGAAAGGGACCTCGATCGGCGTCGACGCCGAGGGCACTGGCGGGCCTTCGACGGCCCCCTCGGGAAACGCTGGCACCAACTCGGGTGCAGACCCCGACGATCCAACGTATGGCGCAGCGCGCCCCCTCAACTGCTTCGAGGGCTCGTCCTGGAAGGCAACACCCGCCCCACCCCCAGGTGCCGCCGAGGCTGCCTCTGTCGGCAACCCGAGAAGCCCCATACACACAACGACCGCAACCACACGCCCGAATCGCAGACGACGCGCCATTCCCGAATCTCCCACTCCCATGCCGCCGAGCACACCCCCAGCGCCGGAGCGGTTTGTCTAGCACAGGCCAAGGAAGGGTCAAGATGGTGCGGGGTGGTGGGTCGAAGAAGTTCATGTTGCCGCCCAAGCCTCGAACTCGGCCTGGTGCTCGGGGCACTCCTCGGAGATGGCCGAGATGATGATGACCGTGAGCAGAGTCATCTCGTCTTCGCTCATCCCCGCATCCGCTGCGGCCATCGCCGCCATCATCATCGCCCCATCGATCCCCTAGTCGTCGATGAGCGGGCAGAGGGTGTCGGCCATCTGGGCGGAGAGGTCGCTGAACTTCGGGGGGATTGCGGCTGTCGTCGGGGGCGGCGGGGCCTTCGTCGTGGTCGGAGCCGCCGTCGTGGTCGTCGTCGGTCGTGGTCGTCGTCGGCGTCTTCGTCGTGGTCGGGGCCTTCGTGGTCGTGGGAGCCTCGGTCGTCACGGTCGTCGCCACCGACGCCGTGTCGTCGACAGGCTCACCGAAGACCAGGGCGATCGCGACGGGCGCCCAGAACAGGGAGGTGGAGGGTCACCACCGCCGCCGTGAGCACCCGCTTCGTGACCGCCTCGTAGGCCCGGGTTCCGCAGTCTGTGGTCACACGAGGCGGCGGATTTGTGGTGTGACCTGGGGTGATGCGGCTTGTGC
>CAZVVS010000681.1:0-2087 GCA_964630585.1 uncultured Gordonia sp. | reverse complement strand
GTGCGCGCCGGTGGCGGCCGCCGTCGTCTCGACGTGCTTGTATCCGGTCTGTGAGCTCGTGAACAGCGTGCGGGTGTGTCCGTCGCGGGTGCGTTCGGCGCGGCGTAGGTCGGCGCGCAGCTTGTCGAGGCGGCGAGCGGTCACGCCGGGGTTGTGTCGGTGTGCGGTGGTGGTGGCGGCGGTGTCGGCGCGTCGGTCGGCTTCGTGTGCTGCCCGGTCGGCGTGGACGGAGTTGCCCCACGCTTTGTCTGCGCGCTCTATGGCTTTGCGGTGTCCGCGTTCGCTGTGGTGGCCAACTTTGATCGGTTCTCCGAACGGCGGTAGGGCGTTGTGGGCCTGGCTCATGCGGGCCTGGGCTGCGGCGGCTTGCTCGTGTCGGCTCTGGGCCTTCGCCTGGAGCGCGGCGACTCGGTCGGCTTGGCGGGCGTCCTGATCGGCGACGACGTCGGCGGTGGGCCGCGCGTGGTCGTCGATATCGACAGTGACGGCGAAACCGGCGGCGCGCAGTTGGGCGGCGCTGTTGTCGATTTGCCAGGTTTTGGCGGCACGGTCGCGTGTCTGCGGCACGTACCAGCTGCCGAGTGCACGTGACCAGCGCCAGCCGTTGGCTTTCAGAACGACGCTACTGCCGTCGTCACGGCGGGTGCCGTCGATGAGTGTTCCGTCGAGACGGGTGTGAGTGATGGTCAGTTCCGACATGGCCGGGTGTCCTTTCAGTGTCGGCGCGCGGCGCCGGGGGAGAATGAGTGCAGAGATGTCGAGCGGGAAGCAGGTGCGGGATGGCGATGGAGCGGTCTACGGTCGAGGACCGATTACGGGCTGTGGTCGACGCGTTGCCGGTGACGGTCGCTGACGCTGCGGCGGTCGTCGCGGGGCGCTCGAGACATGCGGCGGCACGGGTTGATGTGGCGTTCGGCGATCCGACCGGCACGGCTGATCGGATGCTCGACGCGGAGTCCTGACCTGCGGCCTCAGGCCCCCGCGCCGCGCCTGGCTAGGTCTGGTCGGGTAGCTCGATGCCGAGTGCGGCCGCTACCTCGGTTCCTGCGGTGAACAGTTCGCGGATTCGGTCGGGGAAGACGACCCCGTTGAGTGCGCCCTCGGCGAGGCGCAGCAGCGCGGGGGCAGGTCTGCGGAGCCGGGCGGTGAGGGTGTGCGCCTGGTCGTAGGCAATCGCGGCCTCGGCGCCGTTACCGGTCGCGTGGGCGAACAATCCCGCGATTGTGAGGATGTGCACGCGGGCGTTGCCTCGGGCGCGGCGGGCGATTCCGGCCATGACCTCGCGTGCTTGCTCGGTGTCGATCGCGCCGAGTGCCAGCAGGGCATCGCGGTGGGCGGGTTGGGTGAGGACGAGTACCGCGACTCGTGCGGCCAGGTCGTCATCGACGGTGCTGTGCTGCGCTACTGCGGTCATCAGTGCGGTGAGGGTGTCGCGGACGAATACGGTTGGTGCGGACTCGTATTCGGCGACGGCGGCAGTGGTGTCGGCCGCGTCGTCTGCGGCGCTGTAGCGGGCCTCGAGGTCTGCGCGGCTGGTGGCGAACTGTCGACCGAGTTCTACGGCCTGTGCGACTGTGACGGGGCTGGTTGCCGGGTCGGCAACGGTGCCGGTGGCGTGGGTGTCGAGATCGGTCCAGCTCGCGCCTACCTCGAGACGATGGGTGTAGTAGGCGGCACCGACCGGCAGGAGTACGGCGTCGAACGCGGCACGCAGCCGGTCGAGCTGGGCCAATGCGGCGGGGGCGTAGCGCGCTTCGGCGACGGCAACCAAGATCACGCGCGCGCTGTCGCGGGCCAAGTCGGCAATTCGTGCGGTGTCGGGGTCGTCGTGGTCTATCCGAATGACTAGCTGGAGTCGGTCGCTGCCGAACAGAATCACGATGACGGACCGCTCGGGCACGAACCCGAGCAGTGCGGGGATCGCGCCGAGCAGAGCGGCGGGGGTACTGATACGAATGCGGTGTGATTCGGTCATTTCCGGTGTCTCCCTTGTGTGTTAGGTTCGGGACAGACACCGGGGCAGTTAAGGGCTGCCCCGGTGTTTTGCTGTCAGTTGGCGAGTAGCGGGGTGAGGTCGACGGCGACAG
>CAZVVS010000680.1:0-2090 GCA_964630585.1 uncultured Gordonia sp. | reverse complement strand
TAGTTGGGGCGCGAGGAGCGTCGGCGAGGCGATCGCGACCGTCGCAAAGAGTGCCGCGAGGAAGACCAGCGTCGGGGGCAGGAGCTGGCGGGTGGACCAGCGGCTGGTCGCGGAGTCGGACACGGTGGTGAGCGTACCGGGCGGGGTGTCGTGGTGGCGCGGGTAGATTGGCGCCCGAGATGACAGTCGTGAGCAGGGCCCCAGAGCGACGCTTCTACCCGCAGATGGAGGGCATGCGGGCAGTGGCGGCGTTCGGCGTGCTCACCACGCACGTGGCGTTCCAGACGGGGGCCGTCGGGTGGCCGGCGGTCGGGCCGGTTCTCGGGCGACTCGATCTGGCCGTCGCACTGTTTTTCGCGCTGTCTGGCTTTCTGCTGTGGCAGCCGCACGCGCTGGCGGCGTGGGGCTTGGCGCCGGAGCCGGGGTTGATCCGCTATGTGCGGCACCGGTTCTGGCGGATCTGGCCGGCGTACATGGTGGTCGTCGTCGTGGTGTTGCTGCTGTTGCCGGAGGCGCGGACGTCCGACCCGGTCGTGTGGCTGGCGAACCTGACACTGACGCAGGTCTTCGTCCCGTTGTCGTTGACCGCGGGGCTGACCCAGATGTGGAGCCTGTCGGTGGAGGTGCTGTTCTACGCACTGCTACCGGTGTTGGCGTGGTCGTTGGTGTCGCTGCGCGGAGATCGCGCGCGGTGGCGGGTGGTCGGGGTGCTGGGCTTTGGGGTGGTCGGTCTGCTGTGGGGGCCGATCGCCGCGCACATCCCGGCGCCTGACGGCGTGGAGGCGCAGAACTGGTTGATCGGGCACCTGCCGTGGTTCGTCGCGGGGTTGCTGCTGGCAGAGCTGACGGTGTGGCGGAGGGCTGTCGGGACAGGTTCGGGTGATGCCGGCGCCGGGAGCGGAGCGAGCGGGCCGAATGATGCCGGCGCCGGGAGCGGAGCGAGCGGGCCGAATGATGCCGCCGCTGGCAGCGGTGCATCGGTTGTGCCGTTGCCCGCGCCGCTGGAGGCGCTGTGCCGATGGTCGGAGAACCGCCCGCTGATGTTGGCGGTGTTCGTGCTCGCGTACGGCTTGGCGTGCACGCCCCTGGCCGGTCCGGTCGGGATGGGCGAGCTGAGCGCGCTGGGGTTTGCGACGAAGATCCTGCTCGGCGCGATCGGGGCGTTCGCGATCCTGGCGCCCCTTGCTTTGGGTGACGGGCCGTTTCGGTTCTTGGCGTCGTCGGTGATGACGACTTTGGGCCGCTGGTCCTATGGCATCTTCATCTGGCACGTGGCGGTGCTGTCGGTGGTGTTCGGGTTGTTCGGGATCATCCCGTTCAGTGGTTCGTTCGTGCTGGTGTGGGTGATCACGGTCGTGCTGTCGGTGGGGATTGCGGCGGCGAGCTACGCGTTTGTGGAGGACCCGGTGCGGCGTTGGGCTGTGCGGCGCGACACGACGGCGCCAACTTCGGCCCGAATTCGGGGGGTCGGCGGGAATATCCCGGAGGAGGCCGTTATTCAGGCCGAAGTTGGTCAAGGATCGAGCGCCACATCGTGACGGCGATTGCGGCCAGCGCGAGGGCCTGCACCCACCAGTCGAAGCCGTTGTAGCCGGTCGACGACTTCCACGGTCCGGCGGCCAGACCGCACGTCGCGGCGAAGAACAGGGTGAACGCCGCGACGACGGGCGCGCCGCGGTAACGGTCTCGGTCCTTCCGTGTGGCCCACCGCCACATTCCGGCGCCGACCACCATCGACAACGCCAACCCCCACCAGCCCGCCAACAGCCAGGATGTGCCGAACCAGGCGACGGCGCCGAGGACGGTCGGGCCATTTCGGTGGTCGAGTGAATCCGAGTCGCTAGGCGAGGACTCGTGTCGAGACCATCGCGCGCCTCCGAAGGCCAGCGCGAGTACGACAGCCATCACCGCCAAGCCCAACCCGAGTGACCAGCGGTACGGGCCGTCGAGAGGATAGGTGAGCGCGACCGTGCCGCTTGTGCCCGCGGGGATGATCCATCCCTGCTGCCAGCCGTTGACGGTGAGCGGTTGCAAGTCGGTGCCGTCGAGACGGGCCTTCCACCCGGGGTTCGTGCTCTCGGGGACGATGA
>CAZVVS010000679.1:0-2094 GCA_964630585.1 uncultured Gordonia sp. | reverse complement strand
GCCTCATCGAGGTGCCCCCGGCTCTGGCGGTTGGTCGCGCGGCCTGACCCTGCTGTTATTACTCCCGTGGTGGGCCGCCGAGGGCAATACTCCCTCGCCGGCCCACCACGGGAGTTTTTTCAGTCGGCGGTCTGCCAGCCGCGCTTCTCGGCGAGTTGTTCGGCGATGCCGACCAGCCTCCGGACGGTCGCCGACGCCGGGCGACGCCAATACATGTGCACCGCGATCGTCGGGCCGGCCAGCACGGGCCGCCACACGAAGCCCTCGGGCATGGGGTCGTGCTCGTGCTCGAAGGCGACGGAGAACGCGTTTCCGCTCTCGATCATGCGGCGCCCGGCGGGGTCCTGCAGGAATGATCCACGCGTGAGCATGTGCATCTCGACGATGTCGCCGTGGAACCCACCCGCCCGGTAGTTGTCGACGACCTGGTCGAAGAAGGCGGGGGAGAACCGTCGCGGCCAGATCACCAAGGCGGAGTCGCCCAGATCGGCGGCCGAGAACGTGTCCTCGTGCGCCAGTGGATGCGAGACGCCGAAGACGGCGCCCATCGGCTCGTCGCGGATGCGGACCGAGTCCAACTCGTCGGGCAACTCCGGGTGGCGCGCGAGCCCGACGTCGAGCCGTCCGGCGCGGATCGCCTCGACACTCTCGGCCTGCCACATCTCGCTGACCTGCAGGGTCAGCGCGGGCGCGCGCAGCGACGCTTCCTCCAGCAGGGCGGGCAGCGTCTCGTAGGCGATCGTCGGGGTGAACGAGACCCGCAACTGCCCGACTTCCCCGTGTGCCACGCGCCGCACACGGTCGAGTCCCGCGGCAATCCCGGCCAACGCGGAGGTCGCCTCGTCGAGCAGCGCGGATCCGGCCTCGGTCAGTTCAACGCGTCGGGTCGTGCGCTCCAAAAGCACTACCCCCAAACGCTTTTCGAGCTGCTGGATCTGGGCGCTCAACGACTGCTGGGTGAGATGCAGTTCCTCGGCGGCGCGGGAGAAATTCAACTTGGTCGCGACGGAGACGAACGAGCGCAGGTGGCGCAGTTCGATGTCGTCGTCGCGCATGGCAGCCTCCTGCAGTCGCGGTCAGATTAACAGTCTGAGCCTGTGACTTGATCGGAAACAGGTGTTTCCGTCGCCTACCTGCGCGGACCTAGCGTTCAAAGCAAGCGCTCCGAGAATCGCCGGAGTGCAACGGCGAGAAGGAGGGCCCCGGTGAAGATTGTGACGTTCTGTCCCAGCGGCGACGGTCCGGCCCGTCCGGGCGTCCTCGACGGCGACGACATCGCCGACCTGACCCAGCCGATGACGGGCGGGCCCGCACCCGCGTCAGTATTGGACCTCCTGCGCGCCGGACCCGATGCCCTCGACACTGCCCGCGAAACCGTCGACCGTTCCCGGGTCACCGGGCAGGGGCGGATCGCGCGGTCGCAGGCGCAGTTGCTGGCCCCGATCCCGCGGCCCAACTCGATGCGCGACTTCATGCTCGTCGAAGAGCACGTCCGCAACTCGATGGGCACGGTCCCCGACGAGTGGTACGCGCTGCCGATCCACTGGAAGGGCAACCCCGACACCGTCTTCGGGCCCGACGACGAGATCCCCTGGCCCTACTACACCGACAAGCTCGACTACGAGCTCGAGGTCGCCGCCGTCCTGGGTCGACCCGTGTACCGCGCGAACCTCGACGAGGCGCAGGCCAGCATCGTCGGGTACACGATCTTCAACGACTGGAGCGCCCGCGACATCCAGCTGCGCGAGATGTCGGTCGGCCTCGGACCCGCGTTCGGCAAAGACTTCGCGACGTCGATGGGCCCTGTCCTGGTCACCGCCGACGAGTTCGACGCCGCCGGCGCTGCGATGAGCGCGCGGGTCAACGGCGAGACGTGGTCGTCGGGATCGCTCGGCGAGATGCGCTTCAGCTTCGCCGAGGCGATCTCCGCACTGTCCGCCGAGCAGCCCCTGCAGCCCGGCGACGTGTTCGGCGGCGGCACCGTCGGACGCGGATGCGGCTTTGAACTGAAGCGGTGGATCCAGCCTGGCGACGTGGTCGAACTCGACGTCGTGGGGATCGGGGTGCTGCGCAACGTCGTGGGTGCGAAGCACC
>CAZVVS010000678.1:0-2106 GCA_964630585.1 uncultured Gordonia sp. | reverse complement strand
GGGCACCGGCACGGACGCGGCGCCGTACTTCCGGGTCTTCAACCCGGTCGCCCAGTCCAAGCGCTTCGACCCCGACGGGGCCTACCTGCGCCGCTGGCTCCCCGAGCTGGCCGAAATCCCGGCCCCGGCCATCCACGAGCCGTGGAAGCTGCCCGACGGGCCGCCGGGTGGCTACCCGGCGGCCATCGTCGACCACGGGATCGAACGGGCCGAGGCCCTGCGCCGCTACGACGACATCAGGTGAGCGCCGACGGTTCGTCCTCGGAGGAGTCTTCCTCCATCGGTGGTGCACCGCGGCCGCCTTCTTCGGGGGACGGTCGTTCGTCGAGCGTGTAGTGGTACTCGAAGGCGAATCCGTCACCCATCTCTCGCGACACCGAGTTCAGGATGCACCCCGCAGTCGGCGCACCGACCTGATCGAGGAGCTCGACGGCTCGTCGGACCTCCTGTGGCTTCGTCTTGCCAGCGGCGGTGACGACCAGGACGTGGTCCACGGTTCGGCTCAGCTTCAGCGCATCGCCGACGGGAAGCAATGGGGCGCTGTCAATGAGAACGATGTCGGCCAGCTTGAAGAGCTCGTCGAGCACCAGGGTGAGCTGAACCGAGTCCAGGAGCTCGAAGGAGCCATCGTCGACTCCTCCGGCACTCACCAGCAGGAGGGTGCCGGTCCCGAACACGTCCTGCACGACGTCCGCAACGGGCGTCCCGGTCAGGGCGGAGGTCAAGCCGGGTTCCGCAGACGCAGCAAAGAACGAGTGGAGCCGCGGCTTGCGGAGGTCGCCGTCGATCACCATCACCCGCCGACCTGAGCGAGCGATGGTCACAGCGATGTTCGCCACCGTCGTGGTCTTGCCCTCGCCATCGGTCGCGCTGGTGATCAGGACGCTGCGCACGCTCGTGTCGATCGTAAGGAACGGAAGGGATGCACACAGCGTCCGGTACGCCTCCGCCGGGGGAGAGGCGGGATGTTGCAGGGCGATGTTCTGGGGTTCGTCCGGTTCATCCCAGTCGGCGATGCGTGGAACCAGCCCCAGCACCGGCTTGCCGGTGGCCGCTTCGAGCTCCGACTTCCTCCGGACCGACTTGTCGAGCGCCCGCCGACCGATCGAAATCAGGATGCCGAGGATCAGACCTGCGATCAGACCGAACAGGGGCAGGTGGCCGCCGCCGGGCGACGCCGACACGGTGCTTGGCGCGCCTGTCGTTCGCTGCGTGGACCCTTCCCTGATCCTCTGCTCGATCTGGTCGTAGATGCCGAGGGGCGCTTGGGCGTCAGCGATCTCCCGATCGAGGGCGGCCAGGTCGTCGCCGATCTCGTCGACGACGCGTTCCTTCTCTGCGAGCAGGATCGCCTCCATCTCGGGGCTGGGGTTGTTCGATAGCTGGGTGTTGAGGCTGTCGAGGGGAGCGCTCACCCGATCCCGCTGGGCCTGAAGGTCCTCGATGCCCGCGACCACCGGTTGCTTGCGCTCCGCGACGGCGGCAAGGCCCAGCGCGATGCGCTTGTCGATGAACGCCTGCACTGCGGCATCGAGCGCTTGTGCCGATCGCCCCCGGGTGGCAGCGGTCGCTGAGATATCCAGCGACCCGGTGGAACCGGCCGAGGGTCCCGCCGAAACGTCGTAGGCGAAATCGAGCTGCTCGTCGAGCGCTTGTTGCACCTGGGGGAGGTCGATGGTCTTTGCCTCGAGCTCCAGATCCGAGACCGAGCGAGGCTGCCCACCGTTTGGGTAGTCGAACAGAGACTCGAGCCGCGCCGGTTCGACCGCGAGCGGCACGGTGGTGCGATAGGTGGGGTCGATGAAGAAGACGTCCACGAGCCAGAGGACGAGGAACACCGCAAGGGCGGTCCCGAGGATTCGCCACTTGTCGTGCGCGAGTACACGGAGGTACTCGCGAACGTCCATGCCGCCTTCAGGCACCGTTTCGAACGAATCGTCATCGAGGTGCTCGCTCATTGGCGTGAGAGGCTATCGCCGCCCCGACGCCCACCTGTGCCGGTGCAGCAGTTCGCCGATGGACGGTGTCCGCACAGGGGTCGGTATCATCCACGGTGGTCTTCATGCTCGACGAACGCAAAGCCTCCATCCTCCGAGCGGTCGTGGA
>CAZVVS010000677.1:0-2107 GCA_964630585.1 uncultured Gordonia sp. | reverse complement strand
CGTGTCGATGAACCAGCAGGCGATGCCCTCGGGGCCGTCGCTGCGGACCTCGCCGGTCGCCGGGTGGAACACGTCCACGCCGTTCACCTTCACGCAGATCTCGCCATCCGGCGCGTCAAGGATGTCGATGTCGGGCTCGCCGAAGATGACGAAGAGATTGCCCTTGCCGGTGTTCTTTAAATCGGCCGCCATATGGAGGTCGGCATTCATGCGCGCCTTGAGGACGGGGATGCGCCCAAGGTTCTTGAAGTCGGCCGAGTGGGCGTCGTAGTTGAAGGCACAGGCGATGAGCACATCGAAACCGCCGTCGCCGGCCTCCCGCGCCGCCTTCACGAGGTCCGGACGTGACACCGTACCGAACTCGGGTCCGATGAAGACGGCCGCACGCTTCTCCGGGCCAGTGCCTTCGCCTTCGAAGTAGCGGCCCTCAGCGCAGACAAGGTCGCCGGGCCAAGGGACCAGCGAGGTGAACTCGACGCGGTCTTCCTTGTGGGCCTGCTGGACGCCGGACGTGCGCAGGTTCTCAAGGATCATCTGGACGAACGACTGGCCCTCGCCGTACTCCGCGCCTGTCTCGCGGAGCGTGTCAATCAGCTCGTCGTCCTCATCGACGCCGAGGATGCGGTGCGGCGACAGGCTCTCCACCGTGAACGGGCCAGCGACGCGCACCGTCTTGTTGTCCTGGTAGGGCCGGTCGTAGAGGTACTCGAACTCGGCCTTGGCGGCGATGGAGGCGTCGATCTCTTCCTGGCGGGCGATGCGCGCCTCCCAGCATTTCGCGTGCAGATCCTTCGCCTCCGCGCTCCATGCCTCGACTGCGTCGCGCGGGATCTCCCACTCCTCCCATGACTTCCCGAGTTCGGCGTTCAACGCCTCGCGCAGGGGTTCGAGCGTCTTCTGCCACTCCTCCCAGATGACGTCGATCTCGGCGTTGTTGGCGATGCTCTTGAGCGTGATGTGCGGGACGCGCTCGTAGACGAACCCGTGGCGGATGTCGCCGTGCGTGGGCTGGCTCGACGGCGCGGTGCGGGTGACCTCCGCCTCCTTCTGCTGGCCCTCGGGCGAATCGGCGAGAAGGTAGTAGGGGTACCGCGCGCCCATAATACGGGCCCGTGCCAGGGCCAGCGCTACCCGCGACGTGTCGACCGCGATCCAGCGTCGTCCCCATTGCTCCGCAACGTGTGCGGTTGTCCCCGATCCACAGGTGGGATCGAGCACGACGTCGCCGGGGTCGGTGGTCATGAGCACGCAGCGCTGCACCACTGTCGGTCCGGTCTCCACCACATACTTCTTGTCCGTGGCCGTTCCGACGTCGGTCCAGACGTTATTGCCCGTCTGAGCGACGAAGTCCTCGAAGAATCGGACGTAGCGAACGCCATCCTTCGAGGCGACGATGCGGTGGGCGCGGATAAGCCTTTCGAAGCCGGCTGGATGGGTGCTCCAGTGACGATTGGCCGTCGGAAAATACTGCCGCCCTTCAAACTCGATCGGGTAAGACGTGTTCCCGCCATGCCCGCTCGACGTCGCGATAATCTGTTGAAACGGCCGACCGACGGTGGTTAGCTTTCCCTGAAAGTCGAAGTCGTCGGCAGAGATGGCTCGGCGGCGTCCATCGGGAGTCTCGAGCCGCCCGTATTGACCCAGATCTTGAAGCTCAAGCTCCCGGACGGAGAACATATCTCGGAATTTGATGGCCGCCTTGTCGCGGGCGTACCAAACAACGTAGTCGGAGACGTTGTTCAGCAGCTTCTCGTCCTGGCCGGCAGTCTTCTTGAGGGTGACGACGGACACCCGGTTCTGGTCGCCGAATATCTCATCCATCAACGCCCGGACCCGATGCACGTTCTCGTCGCCGATTTGGACGAAGACCGACCCGCTGTCGGCGAGCAAGTCTCGGGCAACGGTGAGTCGATCCCGCAGGTAGGTCAGGTAGCTGTGGATGCCGTCGCGCCACGTATCTCGGAACGCCCTCACCTGCTCGGGCTCGCGCGTGATGTGGGCAGCGTTTCCGTCCTTCACATCACGTGTGGTTGTGCTCCACTGGAAGTTCGAGTTGAACTTGATGCCGTAGGGCGGGTCGATGTAGATGCACTGCACCTTGCCGCGC
>CAZVVS010000676.1:0-2108 GCA_964630585.1 uncultured Gordonia sp. | reverse complement strand
CGCCGAAAAATCGAGCCCGGTGTGCAATGCCGAGCGTCCGGTCATGGGGTCGATGCGCCAACCAAATGCCGAACCTTGCCCAAAGACAGCGACAGGCTGCTGGGTTGGAACCATGGAGCGTCGAATTTTCTGGTCGAAGAGCCGCGATTCAAGAACCGTGAACAGGTCGATGCGACGTGTACCTTGCTGCTCCAGTTCCACCATTGTCGATTCGAGTTCCTCGATCGACAACGAGGGCCCGGAGACCAGAATTCCCCCACGGCCAGGCGTCGATCTGATATCACTGGGGTTCAAGCCGGCAAGGCCCGAAACTCGTTCACCCAAGGATTCGAGTTGGGTCATTTTCGCCTGCAATTCACCCAGTCGGCGTGCCATGACATCCAGGTTCTCCCGCATGAAACGATCACGCTGTTCGAATTCGTCTTTGACGACCAATTTGACCAGGGACCCGACAACCGGCCACCCTTCGCGCGCACCCTTCAGGAATACCCAGTGATAAAGCCCGGCGGCAACCAACATGAGGAGCAGGGACGCCGAAAAACCTGCCAACAGCAGTCGGGTGCCCGAGAGGTGTATCGCCCGACTCCTGGCCAACCAGGCGTCCGTGATAATCAAGTGCATCGGAATATCCTCCTGCTACCGAAAGACCCGCCCCACCCATGGTTCGCCAGAGTCAGGCTGTTACTTTGCTCAAAGCCACCGAGGGTTCGCCGGTGCTGGCGAGCCTTGTCGAGTTGACGCGTGACTCCCAGGCGCGACTCCTCGCCATTCAGCCCCTCATTCCGGCCCACCTTCGCCACGCCGTCCTTGCGGGCCCGATCGAAGGAAAGGTCTGGTGCGTTCTGGCGAGCAACACAGCCGCGGCGGCCAAGATCCGCCAATTGGTTCCATCCCTGCTTGCTGCCCTCACCGCACGGGGGTGGGAGGTTCAGACCATTCGGGTCACCGTCCAGAACCAGGCAAGGCGGCGATCTTAGCGCGATGCGCGCAAAGCCCGCTCATGGCCTGATATCGACCCACGTCCCTGCAAAGGCCAGCGAGATCGCGAGGCATTTCACTTTTGGCAAAAGCCCTGTTGACAAATCCCACCACCACTGTGGTGCCGATTATCGGATTCGAACTGATGACCTACCGCTTACAAGGCGGTTGCTCTACCAACTGAGCTAAATCGGCACAGTCAACATTTTACGCGCCAATCCAACCACCGACCCGCGCGCACCTACTTGATGCGCTTGAGCAAGGGTCGACTGCCGGCAGGTGGCTTGGGCGGATCGCCATCGGCTCCGCGGGAACTGCCATCAACGTTCATCAACAGAACGACGTTACCGTCAGCCGACTCTGTTGAGTTGCCAACTGACTGATCGGTCGGCACCGTCTGCTGCGACGCAACCGGAATCGGGAACGCCATGCCCTGGCCGTTTTCGCGGGCGTAGATGGCGATGACGTTCGCCACGGGAACCATGATTTCGCGTGGCGTTCCGGCAAAGCGCGCCTTGAACTCGATGAACTCATTGCCCAGCTTCAGCGAACTGGTCGCGTCGAAACTGACGTTGAGCACGATTTCTCCGTCCTTCACGTACTCGCGCGGGACCCGCACCGTATCGTCCACCAACACCGCCACGTAGGGGGTGAACCCGTTGTCCGTGCACCACTCATAGATGGCGCGAATCAAGTAGGGCCGGTTGGAGGGTGTTTCGGGGACGCTCATCGTACAGCCTGAATGCCATCACTTGCGCATGACCTTCTCGGACGGGGTCAGCCCCTCAATATAAGCGGGTCGGGAAAAGATGCGCTCTGCGTATTTCAGCAACGGCGCGGCATTCTTGCTGAGTTCGATGCCATAGTAGTCCAGCCTCCAGAGCAGGGGCGCAATCGCGACGTCTAGCATCGAGAACCCATCGCCGAGCATGTACTTGTTCTTCAGGAATACCGGTGCCAACTGCGTCAAACGATCCCGAATGTGGGCACGTGCCTTCTCCAACGCCTTGTCGTTGCCTTTAATGGCTCGATTTTCCAGCGTGGAAACGTGCACGAAGAGTTCCTTTTCAAAATTCAACAGGAACAGTCGCACCCGCGCCCGATCCACCGGATCGCCCGGCATCAGTTGC
>CAZVVS010000675.1:0-2109 GCA_964630585.1 uncultured Gordonia sp. | reverse complement strand
CGCACCCCACGTTCTCGGGGCTCCACTCCCCCATCCGGGTCACGTCGCTCACCATTCGTCAGTAGCATTGCTCATATGACACGGGCAGCGGTGTACGCACGCATCTCGCAGGACCGAACCGGCGAGGCCGAGAACGTGGGAGAGCAGCGCGAGCGTTGCCTGACCCGCTGCGCGGAACGCGGGTGGGACGTGGTCGCCATCCACGAGGACAACAACCGCAGCGCCTACCGCAAGGGCGGCAAGCGCCCCGCGTTCACTGACCTCATGGCCGACGTGATGAGCGGCAACGTCGACGTGGTCGTAGTCGACCGCCTCGACCGACTCACACGCGACCCCGGTGACGATTGGGCCGTCCAGACAGCCCTAGGCGAGGCCGGCGCCATGCTCGAGGTGGTCAGCGGTGCGGGCAGCCTCGACCCATCCAAGGTCGACGACCGACTCCTACAGGGAATTAACGCCCTGGTCGGGTGGCGCGAGTCCGCCGAGAAGGCCAAGCGCCTGCGCCTCAAAGAGGCCACGAAGGCACAGCGCGGTGACCACCACGGCCGGCGCGGGTTCGGACACAACCACGACCGTTCCGCGACCATCCCCGCCGAGGCCGACCTGATCCGTGAGGCCGTAGACCGGGTGCTCGCGGGCGAGGCCGTGCCCGCCATCGTGCGCGACTGGACAGCCCGCGGGGTGACCACCGCTGGACAGGCCGGCGGGTGCCCATGCGATGACTGCGAGGGTTCCGGCGCGCCGGAACCCTCGGGCGGGAGGTGGTACCCAACCACGCTGACCCAAGTACTTCGTCAGCCCCGCCTCATGGGTGCCCGCGTCCACAACGGCACCATCACCGTTGCTGACGCCTTCGCCGCCATCATCGACCCCGACACCTTCGAGCGCCTACAGGCAGCCCTCGACCGCCGGCGCGGTGGCAACCGAAACGCCCGACGGCCTCGTAACCGCCTCCTGGGTGGACTCCTGATCTGCGGCAAGTGCGGCACCGGGATGCGGTCAGGGTTCGGCGCCCCGATGGCCGACGGGAAACGCCCGCCCCGGTTCGCATGCCCGACGAAGGCCAATGGCGGGTGCGGCAGCATGGCCGTGTTCGACCACAACGCAGAGCCCGTCGTGGTCGGCGCTCTGTTCGACTATCTCGGGTCCGACGAGTTCGGTCGGGCCCTCGACCGCCAGCAGGCAGCAACCCGCGACGTTGACGTGAAGGCCACCACCGACGAGCTGAGCGCCACACGCGCCCGCCTGGTCGACCTGGGAGACATGCTGGCCGCGGGGGAGCTCGACCGCGCCGAATACAAGCGCCTGCGCGACCGGGTGACGGCCGACGTCGACCGCCTCGAAACCGACCTCGCCGCCGTGTCACCCGCCGCGCCTGCCGCGACCCTCGACGCCGACGACCTGCGCGACCGGTGGGAAGTGATGACGTTCGCGGAGCGCAGGACCGTACTGGAGGCCGTGGTCCACCGGGTGACCGTGAACCCCTCCCCCGTGCGTGGTGGACCCTTCCGCCCGGAGCGGTTGGACGTGCGTTTCAGGTGGGCTGACTAACCACTTGCGCGGTGTGGCACGGGCGCAGGCTGGCCGCAAGTTGCACCGGTGTGATTCACGCTGTACAGTGGTGCGCCAGTAGGACGTAGTTCCCAAACAAACCGCTCGGGCCAAGGGCGAAGCACAGCAAGTGCCCCTTTGACGCCCGGAGGCAAGAGCGATGGGAACCCTTGGCACGGTCAGAAACGTGCCCGAAGCGGCCGAGTTCCTCGGCCTTTCTGAGCGGTACTTGTGGCGACTCATCGCCTCAGGTGAGTTTCCGCATCGGCGGGTGGGCAGGCGGGTGCTCATCACCGAGGACGACCTCGCAGAGTTCTGCGACGCACACAAGGCCGCCTGATGGCCGCCGAGACGAAGGACCAGGCCCTCGACCTGGTGGCCGCCATCTTCGTGCGCGCCGGCGAACGTGTCCCCGCCATCCGCGCTTCCAAGGACGCCGGCGTCCTTGAGCCCCCCGACATCAACGAGGTCGGCCACAAGCTGCACAACGCCCTCGGGGAGGCCGCCTGATGAGCCCCCCGACGCGACGAAGCGAGCCGCACGACCGGCCCGCTTCGC
>CAZVVS010000674.1:0-2112 GCA_964630585.1 uncultured Gordonia sp. | reverse complement strand
GACGGCGGTGGCCTTCGGCTTCAGCGGCCTGTCGGCTTCGACGGTGATGTCGCCGAGGAGCCGGACGAGCACCTCGGCGGTCGGGGGCTCGTGTTGGTCGTGCTGCTGGTCTTGCCCGTTCAGTGCGCCTGCTGACGTCGAGCCGTTCGATGTGCCGAGTGCTTGGTACTCGGCGAGCAGCTCTTCCATGACGAGCTGCTCTTCGGGGCTGTCGGCGGCGACCACGATGCGGGCCATGTCTGCAAGCTCGTCGCCGTCGAGGGCTTGAGGTGTGCAGGCGAGGTCGATCATGTCGAAGTTGAGCGTGTCGGGTTCGCAGCGCAGCGAGGCGACAGCTCCCTCGAAGTCACCGATGACGACCATCGCAACTGTCGATGGGTGGTTGGCCAGCAGCACCTCGGCCAGCTCATGGGGTGGTGGTCTGTCGGCGACGATGGCAACGGGAACGAGGGCATCGTGGTCGGGGTCGTGACCACGGCCGATGAACGCGTTCGGCCATCCCTGGTCAACGATCGCGGCGTGTGACTGGCTCGCCCAGGCTGAGATGTCCTCGGCGATGCCGTCCCACGAGTCGACGATGGTGAGGTGTTCGAGGGCCTTGGCATCTTCATCGACGACGGCGCCGACGCCGATCACCCGCAGGGTCTCGGCGAGGGGGCTGAGGGTGAGTTCGGTGAGGATCGAGCGGGCCAGGTCCATCGCGACGGATGGGTCGCCGGTCAGGGCGGTCAAGCCGTCGGCTTCGAGGTCGAGGTAGAGCTGGGCGTCGTCTTCGGGTTGCCCGATCGTCACCATGAGCGGCGCTGGGCTGAGCGGACCGTCGTAGAGGTCGTCTGGGTCTGGCGCTTCGGCGAGGGTCCACACCTTGCCGTCCTCGGAGCTGACCCATCCTGGTGGTGCGACGGTGTCGGGTTCGTCGAGTAGCACTTCCAGGCTGTCGGCTGCGTGGCGCACCATTCGTGGGCGTCGAGCGGATGATCCTGCGGCGAGTGCTGCGGCCAGGTGACCGAGTGCGCCTTGGAGGTCGTCGATCCGTTCCTCGTCGGCTTGGGCGACGATCGCTTGGTGGGTCTCACGCTGGTCGGGCGGTGTGCGCCCGGGTAGCTGTCCATCGTGTTCGTCGATGAATCGGCGGCGGCGGCGGTCGATGAGCCTCTTGAGGCCGACCGCGAGCGCGATGCTCGACAGACCGCCCACCGCGATGGCAATCGGAACGATGTCCGTCGGCTCTGAGTCGTTCGCTGCTTCATCGTCAGCGGTGGCCGTCGACTCCGGAGCGGTGGTTGCGACAGGCGGAGACGTGGTGGTTGTCGTCGTCGCTGGCTCGTTCGCCGGTTCGGTCGGTTCGGCTGGCTCGTCGGGTGCTGGGGGCTCGACCGGTTGAGGGATGGCCTCGGGCTCCGGTGTCGTCTCGCCCTCTCCCGAATCTGGGGGTGGCTCGTGCCCCGTGGGTGGTAGGTCGAGAACCTGGCCGGGGAGGATCAGGCTGGGGTTGCCGGGTTCGACGTAGCGGTCCTGGTTCGTGGTGACGACCTGTTGCCAGTAGGGGGCGACTTCGGCGTCGGTGGCCTCTCGACCGAGGTCGGATTCGAGGCGCTCCTGGGCGATCGTCCAGAGGTTGTCGCCCCGCTCGACCACCACGGCGCCGGCAACCGGTTCCCCGGCCATCTCGCCATCGCGGGGCGTCTGGTCGAGGGTGGCGTGGTCCCTGTTGGCGTCGGCGGGAAGCAGGAGGACCCAGCCGGTGTGGAGCGTGTCGTCACCGGTGGTGATGGTGGTCCCGTCGGGAAGGGTTCGGCCGACGTTGAGGTCGTGGATCTCTCGCCAGCGGAAGCCGTCGCCAAGCGTGCGCTCCGCGATCGCCCAGTAACTGTCGTGGCGTTGGACGGTCACCGTCGGGAGCTGGTCTGCCGCGACCACGGTTGGTGCTGCCGAGGAGTGATCGGCCAGGCCGGTTGGGATCTCATATGGGCCCATCGCTTGCGATGGAGCGGGCGCCGCGGTGGCTTCCGCGGTTGCCTCGATGACGATGGGGGTGGGCGGTTCGGCTGCGGCGACGCGCATGGGTTGGAAGGTTGAGGTGATCGTGAGCATCCCGGCGAGGAGTCGGGC
>CAZVVS010000673.1:0-2114 GCA_964630585.1 uncultured Gordonia sp. | reverse complement strand
GCGAGCAAGCACGGCGTACTCGGGCTGATGCGCACCTTGGCCATAGAGGTGGCCCGCGAGGGGATCACGGTCAACGCGATCTGCCCTGGCCCTGTGCATACGGCGATGCACGACAAACGGTTGGCCTACGATTCAGCGCGGTTGAGCAAACCGGTCGAGGAGTTATCCGCAGCCATGACCGCGATCGGGCGACGCTTGGAGCCCGATGAGATTGCTCCCCTGGCCGTTTATCTGGCGAGCGATGCCTCAGCGGCCATGACCGGACAAGCGATCAACCTCGACGGCGGGATTGTCATGACAGGTTAAAGGGCGCAGGGCCGAGCGTTTCGTAGGTCCGCCGAGCCGAGGCGGACCGAGGAAGCGGCAAGATGGCAACCACTTGCAGCCACAGGTGCCGCTCGGCTCGCGGCACCTACTTGAATACTGCTCGGCCCTGCTAGGGCGGCCTTGGCCCAGGCCGCAGGCACGCCGGGCATATTCGTCTCCTACAGGAAGCTGTTTCAAGCGATGAAGATCACCGACGTCGAAGCCATTTACGTCTCGCAGAAGCAGGTCCGCGCTCAGTGCGACAGCGGCCAAGATGCGTTGATCGTCCGCGTGACAACCGATGCGGGAATCATCGGCATTGGAGAAGTCGATAGTGCGCCGCTCGCCGCGAAAGCGGTCATCGAAGGCCCCTTTTCGCACACCATCAGCACGGGTCTGAAGCATCTACTCATCGGCCAGGATCCGTTTGAAACCGAACGGCTCTGGCACACGATGTACCAGCGTACGATCTACTCGGGCCGTCGCGGGATTGGCCTGCATGCGATGAGCGGAATCGACATTGCACTCTGGGACATCAAGGGAAAGGCGCTCGGTTTACCGATTTGGAAGCTGCTCGGCGGCGGCTTTCACAAGCAGATTCGTTGCTATGCCAGCACGCTCTTCGGCACCACGCCGCTGGCGACCGGAGAAATTGCCCGCCGCATTCGTGATCGCGGCTTCGGCGCCGTCAAGTTCGGTTGGGCCCCCATGGGGCAAGACGCTCGAACCGACGTCGATCTGGTGCGTCAAGCGCGCCGCGGCTTCGGCGACGACGGACAGTTGATGATCGACGCCGGACTGGTTTGGGACGCGCGCACCGCCATCCAACGTGCGCACGCGTTCGCCGAGTTCGAGATCGCTTGGCTCGAAGAGCCGCTGCAGCCGGACGATTACATCGGCTACCGAAAACTCACCGACGCGAGTCCCGTGCATATTGCGGCGGGCGAATCGGAGAGCAATCGCCAGTCGTTTCTCGACCTCATGGACCAAGGAGGCATCGACATCGTGCAAGTCGACCTCACCCGCTGCGGAGGCTTTACGGAAGCCGTGAAGATCGCGAGCCTCGCGGCCGATCGCGGCCTGAAAGTCGCCAACCACGGCTTCAGCACGTACATCAACGTCCATGCGGCGTTGCACTGGCTCAACGCCGTACCCAACGCGTTGATCGCGGAGTTCGTCGTCCAAGAGAATACCGACTTGCGCGAATTCCTCACGACGAACAACGTCCGCGCCGTCGACGGTTCGCTGCCGATTCCCGATGCTCCGGGACTCGGTATCGAACTCAACGAGGAACAGGTGCAAAAGTTCCGAATCGCGTAGCACTCGACAGGTGATTCGCTTCGGGACGAGTCTCGTAAGTCGTTATTCTAAGCGTCGATTTTTTCCATCGTTCAACATCGGAATGTGGCCCTATGCTGCGCTTTGTCTTAGCCTCACTCGCCGACGCCGCAACGACCCTGGCCGCAATGCCTGATCCCGTCGCGCCCGATCCCGAATCGCGGCGCCCGATCGAAGCCGTCGACTCGGTGTTTATCGAGGACCTGACCTGGATGGAGATTCGTGATCGCATGCGCGACGGCGTCGACACGGTGATCATTGCCACCGGCGGCATCGAACAGAACGGCCCTTACATCGTCACCGGCAAGCACAACTACATTCTTCGCGGCGCGACCGAGCGAATCGCCCGCAAATTGGGCAACGCGCTCGTCGCCCCGATCGTACCGTTCGTTCCGGAAGGAGACATCGCTCCCCCTTCCCTGCATATGAAGTACCCCGGGTCGATCAGCCTAAACGACGAAACCTATCGG
>CAZVVS010000672.1:0-2114 GCA_964630585.1 uncultured Gordonia sp. | reverse complement strand
ATGAGCTGGACGCGATCGCCTGGCCGCATTGCCCCGACCGGCGCCGCCGAGGCGGGCACCTCGACACCGACGAGCGACTCTCCGTCACCGACAACGCTCGCTTCGCCGAGGCTCGACTGGACCAGCAGCGTTCCCGGCTGCAGGTCGACGGCAGCGGTGCGGCCCAGCACCGACGACTTGGCCGACAGGGGAATGGGCGACAGCGACGGATCGTCAGAGACCTGCGCGATGACGAGGTCAGCCTCGGTGATCTGGGCCCCTGCTTCCACCGGCCGGGCGACGGCCAGCACGGGCCGACGGTCGGAAGACGCCAACTGCAGCCCGACGAACGCCACGATCGAGACGAGCATGCACGCCGCGGCCACCAACGCCAGCGGAAGGCTCCGCTGCCGGCGCTTCGCCGGCTCGATGCCGACCGGTTCGCTCTTCGTGCCGTTCGGCGAGACGCGCTCGCGCGTCAAGGTCGTGGTCATCGCCTGTCCCTTCTGGTCTCAACTCCCGGCGCGCGCAACGAGCGCCTGGGACTCCTCGATCTGCAAGGTGAAGCCGGCGACTGGACTCGTCAGCTCACCGAGGTCACCGCCCT
The DNA here is from genome assembly GCA_964630585.1 of uncultured Gordonia sp. Classification (GTDB taxonomy): domain Bacteria; phylum Actinomycetota; class Actinomycetes; order Mycobacteriales; family Mycobacteriaceae; genus Gordonia. Next base: position 1,528 of record CAZVVS010000672.1, on the reverse strand, counting down.
GGCCGTTGGTCGCGAACCAGCGCAGGTGCCACACGACGACCGCCGAGTTGTGGAAGGCCAGGTCGGATCGGGCGCCCGAGCTACGGCGGTACGTGAACGAGCAGGAGGATGACGCCGGATCGGGACGGGACGAGGCGTCGTATGTGGACCCGGCCGACGTGCAGGTCACGGTGCCGTCGTCCATGTCCCACTCGGAGCGAACAGGCACCGCCTCCACCGTCGCCGTCAGTCCACCCGCTGACGCCGAGGCCGAGATCGTCTCCCAGTTGTCGACGTGCAGCCAGACCGGCAGGTTGACCAGGCCCTTGCCGCCCGACGGCGGCCACGTCTGCACGCCGGGAACGGGCAGCACCATGCCGTTGGCGGCCATCTGCGCCAACACCTCCGCCGAAGGCGTCAGGACCGGTGGGTTCGCCGGGTCCCACGCGAAGATGTTCTCGAACGTGATCGATCCGGTCGTGACGTCCCGGCAGATCAGCCAGAGGTACGTGCCGGGCTCGATCCCCGACGTGTCGGTGACGTGCGAGCCGAGCCCCGGGAGTACCGCCCCGGCCGAGGCGGTCACCTCGAAGAACTTGCACTCGATGTTCGACGCCGGTCCGCCGCCGCCCTGGTAGCCGGTGCCGCTGTAGCCGCCCGACGAGCTTCCGGGCACGACGACGACGACCTGTCCACCCTCGGGTGTTGTCGTGCCGCCGGCGTTCTGACCCTCGGCCGCGACGGGTTGCGTCGAAAGCAGCGAAGCCGCAGCGACGGCGAGTGCGCTCAGGACGAAGCGACGGCGCATCCCGCCACCCCCTCCCACTTCTCGACCTGGACCCGAGTCGTGAGCCTCCACGTGCCGTCGACAAGGGTCATCGTCGCCCGGTCGTGAGCCGTGGTGATCTTGTCGTTCAGGACCCGCCCGCTTGCCGGCTCGTACAGGATCCCGTCGTCGACGTTGCAGGTCTCGATCGTTGCGGTCTCTCCGTCGATCTCGACAGTCAGAGGCGTGATCTCGTGGACCGAGTTCTGCGGGTAGCGCAGCGCCTGGCCGAACCCCTTCCACGAGGCGGCGAGGTTGCGCACCTCGGTGAGCACCGGGTCCACGGTGGTGGCGGCGAGCGCAGGATGGTCGGGGTTCGGTGGATCTGCGGTCGCCTGATCGAACGCTTCCATCGCGGCGACATACGCATCGACCACCTCCCGTTCCTCGCTGGAGAACCGACCGGGCTGGGAGGTCGTGGTTCCTGGAGCTGAGGTTCCGGTGGTGGCTGGTCGAGAGCTTGTTGACGGTGGTGCCGTTGTCGTCGAGGCGACCGCGTCGTCACGATCGGACGAAGATCCGCAGCCGGTCATGCCCAAAGAAAGCGTCAGCAACGCTGCCAATAGCATCGAAGCAGGCGCTCGCCCAATGGCTCGGATGCGCCGAATGCCGGCGCGTGATTTTGAATGGTCGTCGGACGCGGCGGCCCGAAGGTCGCGCGCGTTGAGTGAGCGAAACACGGTGAGGGGTCCTCGCTTCGCACAGTGGCTGAGGGTGGTCCGG
>CAZVVS010000671.1:0-2119 GCA_964630585.1 uncultured Gordonia sp. | reverse complement strand
CTAGGAGACCGCTGAGCAATCCTCGGCGTGCTGTCGATTCGCGTTGGGGGCGCTGATCGAAAAGAATGGGCGGATGCAGGGATCGTCTCGCCCGGATCGGGAGTTCTTGGATGCCGCCGCGTTGTGTGGCCATCTCCTCGGGGAGGGGTCGGTGCACGCGTTCTTGGCGGAGCACCGGCATCGTCTGTTCCCCGATGACCTCTTCGCTGACTTGTTCGCGTCGGGCCGGGGACGGCCGTCGGTGCCCGCCGATGTGATCGCCACGGTCATGGTGCTCCAGGCGCTCGAAGGCAGGTCCGATCGCGAGGCGTGCCGGGCGTTGCAGACCGACATCGCGTGGAAAGCCGCGGCGGGCTACGCGTTGACCGATGAGGCGTTCCACCCGACGGTGTTGGTGCTGTGGCGCAACAAGCTGCGCGCCAGCGAGGACCCGGAACGGATCTTCACCGCGGTGCGCGCCGTGATCGAGGCGTCGGGAGTGATCGCGGGCAAGCACAAACGGGTGTTGGACTCCACGGTCCTCGACGACGCGGTGCAACGCCAGGACACGATCACGATGCTGGTCACCCAGATCCGCCGGGTCCGCAAACTCATCCCGGCGCTGCGCCCGATGGTCGCGGTGCGCGAGCACAACCTCGAGGGCGGCCGCCCGCCCTGTGATTGGGACGACCGCGCGGACATCGACCGGGTCATTTCCGAACTGGTCGATGACGCCAACGAACTGGTGTGGGCCGCCGAAAGACTCGTGCTCAATGATGCCGAGTCCGACGCAGTGGCGTTGCTCGCGCTGGTCGCGGGTCAAGACGTCGAACCCGGCGACGGTCCGGGCCAGTGGCGCATCGCGGAGCGGACCGCGCCCGACCGGATCATCTCGACCGTCGATACCGAAGCCCGGCATGTGCACAAGACCCAGCACGCCTACCGCGATGGCTTCAAAGCCCACATCGCAGTGGAGCCCGACACCGGGCTGATCACGGCGACGAAGCTCACCGCCGGCAACGTGGGCGATGCCGCCGCGGCGCCCGACCTGATCGCCGACGAACCCGAGGGCACCGAAGTCCTCGGCGACTCCGCGTACGGTGCCGGCGAGTTCCGCGACCATCTCCAGAACGAGAACATGACCGCGGTGATCAAGCCGCCACCGTTGACGCCGGCCGTGCCTGGCGGGTTCAGCCTCGATGACTTCGACATCAACGAAGCCGCGGGCACCGTCACCTGCCCCGCCGACGTCACCGTCACGCTGACCACGAAACGCAACGCCTACTTCAAGGGCCACTGCACGACCTGTGGCCTCCGCGAGTTCTGCACGACCGCCGTCCGGGGCCGGATCATCAAGCTGCACCCCCACCACGCGTTGCTCGCCGCCGCCCGCGTGTTCGCCGGCACCGACACCTTCGCCGAGCCCTACCGCCGAGACCGGCCCATGGTCGAGCGCAGCCTCGCCTGGCTCGTGCGGGGCCCGAACCGCAAGGTCCGCTACCGCGGCATCGACCGCAACCAACTCGGCCTCGCCCACCGCGCCGCCGCCGTGAACCTCACCCGCGCGCTCAACCTCGGCCTCACCCACAGCCCCCAAGGCTGGGCCATCGCCTAACCAGCCGAGAGCGGACCCCGGCCGCATCCAGAGGGGCCACCGACGGCGATCTCGACCCCATCACGGACCCGAACACGCCCCACACCATCAATCGGCCTCACGACATCAGCCGCCACCAACGCCGTCACGACCTCACGGCCCGAAACGCCCGACTACCAAGGCCCTTTGCTCAGCGGTCTCCTAGGTTCCCTCTGTGCACGACCGTGCCGGCCCGCCGGCGCAGGACGCGACCGACCCGCCGGATTGGTGCCACGCTGGCCCACCCGCCTACGAAGGAGACGTGAAGACCTACCGCTGGACGATCGTCACCGCTGTCATCGCCGTCGCCCTGCTGATCGGGGTGCTCGTGCTCCTGCTTCGGTAGCTGGCCGTGGCACCCGCCGGCGCAGGCCGGCAGAGACGGGCCGAAGCGGGCAGAGACGGGCCGAGGCGGGGTGGGTTTCGTTGCCCGGTGGTGACGTCAACTAACGTCACGCCATGACTGACGAGCGAGACGTGGTCGACCGCAACCTGATCGCGGCCCTC
>CAZVVS010000670.1:0-2121 GCA_964630585.1 uncultured Gordonia sp. | reverse complement strand
GCGCCGCCGGTGTCCTGGGCCTTGCTCCACTCGACGGCGGTCGCGGCGGCCTTGGCGAAGATATTGCCCTTGCCGCCGTCGATCGCCTTCTGCTCGGCGGAGTTGTAGACCTTCTCGAACACGCGGGGCACCGACAGGACGAAGTCGGGGGAGAAGACCGCGAAGTGGGCCACGAGGTTGGGGATGTCACTGGTGTGGCCGACGATGACCTTGTTCTCCAGGGCGGTGATCGCGATGACGCGGGCGAACACGTGGGCCAGGGGGAGGAACAGCAGCGTCGACTTGCCCGGCGTCATCATCGAGCCCAGCCCTGCGCGAACCGCGGCGGCCTCGGAGAGGAAGTTCGCATGCGTCAGAACGACACCCTTGGGGCGGCCGGTCGTGCCCGAGGTGTAGATCAGCGTCGCGGCGTCGGCTGCATTGCTGCCGGCGTGGCGGGCATCGAGGTCGGCATCGGTCACCGCGGCACCACGGCGGGCCAGTTCGGCGATCGAACCGTCGTCGATGATGAGCGTCTCGCGGACCTCGGGGCAGCTCTTGATGACCTCGCCGTGGTAGGAGAGGTTCTTCTGGGTCTCCAGGATGACCACCGAGGCACCCGAGTTGGTGAGGATCCAGTCGACCTGGTCGGGTGAGGAGGTGTCGAAGATGGCGACGGTGGTCGCTCCGGCGCGCCAGATGGCGTAGTCGATGACGGTCCACTCGTAGCGCGTCGAGGACAGCAGTGCGACGCGATCACCGGCCGCCACGCCCGAGGCGATGAGGCCCTTGGCGACGGCGTCGACCTCGTCGGCGAATTGTGCAGCGGTGACGTTGACCCACGCGCCGTTCACATGGCGACGGAACAACGGCATCGTGGGATTCTCGGCGCGGTAGCGCAGCACGGTATCCACACACGTTGAGTTCTCATCGATCGTGAAATTGGCGGGTTTGGTCGATTCCTGCATGGTGTCGCTCCCAGTGGTGGTCAACTCGGCGTGTCTGATTTGACGCTGTCACGGTAGCAAGCCTGTGCTGGGCGTCACATCTGGGTTGGTCAGATTTCAACGGATGCGCGTGATGGGGCCGATCGGCGATAGAGTTGGCGTCCATAATGACCACCGATCACGCAGATTCTTTCGACGACCTCGGCATCGACGACCGAGTGCGCCGCGCTCTCGACGACGTCGGCTATGAGACGCCGTCGCCGATCCAGGCCGCGACCATTCCACCTCTGATGGCCGGGCGCGACGTCGTGGGCCTGGCCCAGACCGGCACCGGCAAGACCGCTGCGTTCGCCATCCCCATCCTGTCGCGCATCGACACGTCGGCCCGTAAGCCGCAGGCTCTCGTGCTGGCGCCGACCCGCGAGCTGGCGCTGCAGGTTGCCGAGGCGTTCGGCCGGTATGCGACCCACATCCCCGAGCTGCGCGTGCTGCCCATCTACGGCGGACAGAGCTATGGCGTTCAGTTGTCGGGCTTGCGCCGGGGCGCGCAGGTCATCGTCGGAACGCCCGGGCGCGTGATCGACCATCTCGACAAGGGCACCCTCGACATCTCCGAGCTGGAATTCCTGGTCCTCGACGAGGCCGACGAGATGCTGACGATGGGGTTCGCCGAGGACGTCGAGCGCATTCTCGCCGACACCCCCGACACCAAGCAGGTCGCACTCTTCTCAGCGACTATGCCCAAGGCGATCGGCCGCCTGGCCCAGCAATACCTCCACGATCCTGTCGAGGTGACCGTCAAGTCGAAGACGTCGACGGCACAGAACATCACGCAGAAGTTCCTGCAGGTCTCCCACCAGCGCAAGCTCGACGCGCTGACCCGCGTCCTGGAGGTCGAGCAGTTCGACGGGATGATCGTCTTCGTCCGCACCAAGCAGGCGACCGAGGAACTCGCCGAGAAGTTGCGCGCCCGCGGTCACTCGGCGATGGCGATCAACGGCGACATGGTGCAGGCCCAGCGCGAACGGACCATCAACCAGCTCAAGGACGGCTCGCTGGACATCCTCGTCGCCACCGACGTCGCCGCCCGCGGTCTCGACGTCGACCGCATCAGTCACGTCGTGAACTACGACATCCCGCATGACACCGAGTCGTACGTCCACCGCATCGGTCGCACCGGCCGCGCAGGGCGGTC
>CAZVVS010000669.1:0-2131 GCA_964630585.1 uncultured Gordonia sp. | reverse complement strand
GACTCGCCGCCACCTGCTGGAACACGCAACCCACCTGACCTGCTACAACAGCAGTCGACACCACCAGACGGACCCGTCGGAAGGGCCTACGGATCAGAAGGTTGGGGGTTCGAGACCGGTCAGGGCGACAGCAACTCGGCTTGGATCGGAGCGGGGAACCGCACCTTGACGCGGGTGTCGCCCAACTGGTGCTCGAGCGCGTGCGCCGTCGCCTCGACCTCAGCGCGGCGGGCCGGGGGCACGTCGGCGAGCCACCCGAGCGCGATGCGGCCGTCGCCGCGTTGGACCCAACTGCCCGCGACGCGGCCGTCGACCCAGATCGTCGGTCCGGCGTTGCCGTTGCGGTCGACGACGTGCGGCGCGACCTCGGCGTCGAGGTACCAGCTCCGGTCCTTCCAGCCCATCGTCGTCGGATCGAGGCCGGGGAGGAGCGCGACCCACCGCGACGATCCCCGCACCTCGTCGAGGTCGTCCGCGGCGAGCCACCCGTCGACGTCACCGTGGCCGGTCTCCATCGCGACCACGACCGCGCCCGCGTCGTCCAGCGCGCGCCGGGTGTCGCGTGCGGTCCAGCCAGTCCACCACTGCACATCAGCGGTCGTTCCCGGGCCGAACGCGTGCAGCCAACGTCGGACCAGGTCGGCGGAGGCCTCGCGTGGATCCATGCCGACGATGCCCCCCGGCACCCAGTCGTCCATCGCGGCCCAGCGGTACTGGCTGTTGATCCAGGAGCCCACCGGGCGGCTCCGCACCACGACACCCTCGAAGCCGAGGAGCAACATGACCCGCACGTGTGCCTGCTGGGTCGCGGCGTACGGCTTGCCCGGCGACAGCTCGATCGGTTGCCGCAGGGCGGGCACGGCCTCGCCCAACTGGCGCGTCGTCGCCTCACCGGCCCGGTGCAGCGCAGCCAGGACCTGCTCCTTCGCCGACACGATCCAGTCGTCTCCGTGATCGGAGATGCCGTTGTCGGCGAGCAGCTTCACGAACCTGCGGTGCTCGGGCCCCACGAGCTTCGTCGTCGACGATGCGTGGGCCATCCGCGCCACCGTCGGGGTCGCGACCCACAGGGTCCGCCGCATCGCGTGGAACCGGATCACGGTACGGGCCTCGTAGAGCCCGGCCTCGACCGCCGAGATCGACGGGTGGCGCATCCGGGCCAGCGCCGAGAGGAACACCGAAGCCGGATCCGAGGAGTGCAGCGCCACCACCGCATCCGCGATCGCCGCGACGTCATCGGTTCGTGTCGGCGGGACCAGACGATGGCGGCGCGCCAGCCGAGCGCGTCGTTCGCCGACCGTGATGCGTCGCGTTCCCACCGGTCCATGATGACCGAGCGGGACGAGGGCACCGATGGCCGTCGCTCGCTCACGAGCCGCACCCAGGGATCGGTGGCCCGCGCGGGAGCGGGATGGTCAGGCGGGCTGCGCCGCCTTGCGGGCGCGGTAGGCGGTGACGGCGGCGCGGTTGCCGCACCCGGCGTCGCAGTAGCGCTTCGAGCGGTTCCTCGACAGGTCGACGACCACGTGGTCGCAGTCGTCCATGCCACAGATGCGCAACCGGTCGAGCTCGCCCTCGCGGACGACGTCGACGAACGCCATCGCCGCCTCGACCGCCATGCGCGTCGCCAGCGGCGCATCGGGCGGGGTGGCGTGCAGGTGGTACGGCCAGCCGTCGTGGCGCACGAGCTGCGGCAGCGCGCTCGATTCGCGCAGGAGGCCGTTGACGATCTCGACCAGCTCGTCCTCGTCGACCTCCCACAGGCGGCGCAAGGTCGGGCGCAGCGCCCGCACCGCCTCGAGCTCGGCGTGGGTGCCCTCCCGGAGGCCGGTCCACCCGTGGCGGGTGAGGAAGGCGTCGAGCGCGGCGACGTCGCCGAGTCGCTCGCCCTGGCGCCCGCTCGTGTTCACCAGGCCGGCCGCCGACACCAGCGCCGCCTCCGTGTCATGGGCAAAGATCACGTTGACTCCTGTCGCCCGTGGGCCCTAGCGTCATCACCGTACCGGGCTGTCACCCATGGCCCCGAGATCAGGGGTTGCGTCGTGCGAGCAGAGGGGAGGGCCGGGGTCGGGCTGACGTTGGCGCTGCTGTCGGCGGTGACCTTCGGAACGTCGGGGACCTTCGCCCGATC
>CAZVVS010000668.1:0-2133 GCA_964630585.1 uncultured Gordonia sp. | reverse complement strand
TTTGATCTTGTGAATCAAGCATTGTGACGAGTTGATTTACAGAGGGTTTAAAATTTCGGGCGCGTAGCTCAGTTGGTTAGAGCGCTTATCTGATAAGTAAGAGGTCCCAGGTTCAAATCCTGGCGCGCCCACAGCGATTTAGACAAGAATTGTTTTCTCTTGCACTTTCATCACGTTGTGAGTTTGTGTAAGTAAGACCCTCCTTCGCAATAGCTACGGAAGGGCATGGATTCCAGGTGAATATGACACTACGTGTAGCAAATCTTGGCACGTCCACCGAATGAGATCGCGGTTGCAGAAGCAATGCTTTATATAGTATAATCGCTTTGCCTGATGGCTCGGTACGTATTTAATGCGAAACATCTATTCATTTTACTTAAATTCCAATTGCCCTTCTAATGGGTAATTAAAAAACGAATAGTTATGTAAACCGGCCAGCGAGCCGGATTTTTTGTTTTTGTAGAGGTTAAACAATTTGCAAAATCAAAAAACCGTTTAATTAGAAATTTATTTGCACTTTTAACATTTGCCCAAGAACTCTTTTATCAATTCTGTAATGCAGAATTGGGAAGGAAGAGCTGTGAAGCGTATAGTCAAGCATGGCTTGGCGGTCAGCGTAACTTGCTCTGACGCGGGCCGTTAGCTCTGTTGGTAAGCAAAGCTTGGCCACCAGATCTAACAACCACATAAATGGGCCGTTAGCTCAGTTGGCTAGAGCGCATCATTTGCAATGATGAGGTCGTGGGTTCGAGCCCCACACGGTCCACAGAAGTGAGCATTAGGTGCTAAACACTAGGTTGTAAGTGAAAACTTATTACTTAGTGCTTATTACTTATTGCTAATTTGTACCTTAACAATTTGTAAAGAAAAAGGCCAAACCAATGTGAAGCATTGTGCTTTGCATTGAGTTGAAACTTCGGATCTTGTATCCGAAGACACAGCAAAAATTCACATCTGTAATTTATTACAGAAGTAGAAAATTAAGTTTAAGTTTACTTAACGCACACAGTGGATGCCTTGGCTTAGATTACCGAAGAAGGACGTGCAAGACTGCGATAAGCGTCGGCTAGCTGTCACGAAGCATTTAACCGGCGATGTCCGAATGGGGAAACCCGGCTAGGTTCATACCTAGTCACTTCTGTAGCGAAAGTTCTGATTTATCAGAATATAGTTATATTAGAGGGTACCGTCCGAACTGAAACATCTTAGTAGGACGAGGAAGAGAAATCAATGAGATTCCGTTAGTAGCGGCGAGCGAAATCGGAACAGCCCAAACCGCCCGCATATTCTTTGAATATGTGGACGGGGTTGCGGGACCCAACGTGGTAGCTCATACGATAGTAGAACAACGTGGAATAGTTGACCAGAGAACGTGATAGTCGTGTATACGAAATTGTGATGAGCGCCTAGGGATATCCCAAGTACCTTGGTGTACATACTCTGAGGGAATCTGGGGGAACCATCCTCCAAGGCTAAATATAATCTAAGACCGATAGTGAACCAGTACCGTGAGGGAAAGGCGAAAAGAAGGGCGGGACGCCCAGTGAAATAGAACCTGAAACTGTATGCGGACAATCCGATAGAGCTCTGTGCTTGCACAGGGTGATATCGTGCCTATTGAAGAATGAGCCAGCGAGTTGTCTTATAGTGCTTGTTTAAGCCCTACGGGGTGGAGACGCAGGGAAACCGAGTTTTAAAAAGCGAATTTGTACTATATGGCAGACCCGAAACCAGGCGAGCTATCCATGAGCAGGGTGAACCCCGCGTAACAGCGGGTGGAGGCCCGAACCCGTATCAAATGCAATTGGTTGGGATGACTTGTGGATCGGAGTAATATGCTAATCGTGCTTGGAGATAGCTGGTTCTCCCCGAAAGGTGTTTAGGCACCGTGGCCGTGAATAAATTATGAGGTGGTAGAGCTACTGAATGGGGCAGCAAGGGAAACTGAGTTGTCTCAACCAAACTCCGAATAACTCATAATCTGCGCGGCTAGACAGCCATATGGGGCTAAGCTCATGTGACAAAAGGGAAACAACCCAGACTCTCAGCTAAGGTCTCTAAATCTTGACTAAGTTTAAAAGGAAGTCGTGTCTCTCAGACAGCTAGGAGGTTGGCTTAGAAGCAGCCATCCTT
>CAZVVS010000667.1:0-2133 GCA_964630585.1 uncultured Gordonia sp. | reverse complement strand
CGCCAGCTCGACAAGCTGGAGGTCACTGGTTCGAGCCCAGTAACGCCCATCGCCCCGGTCGCAGGGACAGGTCGGGACTCCGACCGCGCATCTCGCGCCACGCTCAGGATTGCGCCGCGCCGGACCCCTCGAGGCTGGGTTTGCGCCATCGGCCCGGTCCTGCCGCATACCGGCCGCCACTGGTAGCCGATCGGTAGCGACGCCCGGCCGCCAGTCGGGCGAATCGGTAGCAGCAGACTTCGTCGCCACCGCGACCACGGGGGGCGCCCGGAACCCCCTCCAGTTGGTACAGGTATGGGCGTGTTCCTGGCCGAACCTGCGGCCACACGCCGTCGGCCGTTCGGGTGTAGGTGGCGTTGATCCCGCGCGAAAGCAGCCAGATCGGCCCGAAGCCGTTCGCTCGATGTCGGTGGTTGGGAAAACCCCCAAAATCACGCGAAAGCGGTTAGGGTGCGAACGAGCTAGGAACTGAGGGTCGATGATCTCCACCGTCGCCGTCGGCACAGACGGATCAGCAACAGCGGCTGAGGCCGTTGAGCAGGCAGCCGAGATGGCCCGCCGCTTTGGCGCAAAGCTCGTGCTCCTCAGCGCCTTCAACGACTCAGACCCCTCCGGTGCCGAGGAGGACATCGAACTTCAGTGGGCCTCGAACACTTCTGCCCGGGTCAAGTCGATTCTCGAACGGTTGGAGGCGGAGCTAGGCGAAAGCGGAATCGAATGCGAGGTCCGGGCTGATGAGGGGGAACCTGCCGAGGTGCTCGTGCGGCTCGCCGAAGAATGCGGTGCCGATCTCCTCGTGATCGGCAACAAGGGAATGCAACGACGTCTGCTCGGTAGCGTTCCCAACACGGTGACCCACAAGGCCGACTGCTCGGTTCTCGTGGTTAAGACCAGCTGAGCCTGGACAGGATCTCGCCTATTCGGTCAGCCCGACGGCTGCAAGGCGTCGGGCCGATCTTCGTATTCATGAATGCGCAGGACCTTGCCGTCGCGCAGCGTGTAGACCTCATGGAAGCTGGTTTCGACTTCCACCCCGCTCGATCGTCCACGGCCGCGGAATCGAATCGTCACGAGTACGTGGTCTCCGTGTCCGACCACCTCCTCGTTTCAGTTCCATCGCCTGCCTAGAAACGCCCGACCCTTCCCTGGTATGTGGGGCTGCCTACGGCAATACTGGGCAGGCGATGTCAGAGGAGAACGTGGAGATCCTGCGGCGGTACTACGAGGCTGCCAGTGGTGGGGTTGATCGGTGGATGGAGCAGTTCGCAGAGGATGTCGAGTACTGGCCGGCCGCGGGTGAGCTCGGCGGGGTCGGTCCGATCTACGGCAGGAAGGCCCTGCGTGCCTACTTCCAGGACTGGATCGACACGTTCGACGGGTTTTGGTTTGAACTGATCGAACTGATCGACGCCGGCGGAGACACGGTGGTCACGGTTGAGCGGTACGGCGGACGCGCCCGACTTAGCGGCGTCGAAACTGACCAGACCGAAGCGGAGGTCTTCACGATTCGCGACGGAAAGATTGCGCAGTGCCGCGAGTACGGGACCCGTGACGAAGCCCTCGAAGCCGCCGGGCTGTCTGAGTAACCGATGTCGGAGGAGAACGTCGAGATCGTGCGCCGAAGCTACGAGCACTTCGTTGCCACCGGTGAGTTCCTCGCCGAGACCATGCATGACGACTTCGTCTGGGACATGTCGACCTTCCGCGGCTGGCCCGACCGACAGAGCTACTCGGGTATCGAAGGCGCAACGGAGTTCAATGCCGACTGGGACGCGGCATGGGACGACTGGCGGTTGGAGGTCGAGGTTTACATCGACGCCGGAGGTGACCGAGTCGTCACCATCGTTCGCCAGCGGGGGCGCTCGAAGACCAGCGGAGTCACCGTCGATATGCGCTTTGGCCAGGTGTTTAAGGTCCGAGAAGCACAGTTGCGCGGCATGCGGATGTATGCGAGCCCGAGTGAGGCCCTCGAAGCCGCCGGGTTGTCGGGGTAGGCGATGTCGGAGGAGTGAATGTCATCCCTACAACGCCCATCCACCGGGGTTGACGGGCGTCCGCCGGCAGGAGACCTGCGTGAGCGTCTCGCGCAACGGTGACTAATCTCCGGCCCATGAGCACAACTGAGACGACTTC
>CAZVVS010000666.1:0-2143 GCA_964630585.1 uncultured Gordonia sp. | reverse complement strand
CATCGAGTTCGAAGCCATCATGACCGAACTGGCCGATCAGGCCGCCTAACCAACTATCACAGATCGGTGCAGCAGCCCCCAGGTGCGCTCGATGGTCAGAGCCAAGGGCTCCTGGAGGCGCGCCCATCCGAACGCTAAGCGACTCGGCGACCCAGAATAGAGCGATACCTCCGCTCAGGCCGCGATCCGCTGACCCACCGGGCGCTCCTTTCGCCGCGTAGCGTGCGGCCGTGGCCATCCGCCGCCTGCCGGGACTGTTCACATGGGTTCAAGGTGCGACCACCGGCCGGAGTGAGCTAGACAGTGACTGATGCCTGAACCTGGACGACCTGTCTCTCTGGGCGCGGTTGAGGACCGCGCCGACGCAGAAGGACTCCTTGGCATCCTCCGCGGCTGTCAGCCGGTGCGCGAGCACAGACACTCGGGAACGACGCACGTGGCTCGGCAGGCGCTCTGGAGTTTCTGGGAGTTGCCTCGGCTTCCTCGGCCACCTTTCGGCAATAGATATCCCCTTGCATACCCCTGGTCCAAGGCGGCGCGCGCCTCCTACGTAGACAACCCTAAGGCACCCAAGGGCGGTCGTGGATTGGTCTTGGAGCATGTGCGACCGAGGAACATCCTCATCGGGAACATGATCGAGATATCCGCACAACTGACCCCATGGAACTCATCGGCTACCTGAACAGATACCTCGCCGGCGCAGTCATCACCAAGGAAGAGGATCTGTTGCTGACCATTGCTGGCGTCGCCAACGCCCCGCTTGACGCGGACGACCCGGATCCCTGGGCCCGCTACAAGACGGCGGGACTGGATCCCGAGACATTCGGTCCGGTCCATCTCGACTGACAACCTCGGGGGCCGTAGCCGCAGCAATGTCCCTTAGGCCGGGGAGGCGCCCGCGGCCGTGGCACATCGCCGCCTGACGGGCGCCCGAGGCGTGCGGGCATCTGCCGACGAGCGGATGACATAGTGCCGCCATGGAAGCTCGGTTCAGCACTCGAGAGGACGGACAGGTCGACGTCGATCTTGGACCGGACTGGCCACTCTTCACCGATGCCCTCAACGACTGCGTATCGTCGTTGCCACCACGGGGAGCGTCGGGGAACGGTCCATCGACCTACTGGGTGGACGTCGCCAGACTCGGTATCGAGCGTGCGCTTGCCTCGGGCACCGGTCGGCCTTTCACCTGGGGAAACATCACTCTGCTCCGACTCAGTGGCGGGCGCGTCGAGGCTCGATACGACTACGACGAGGACGATGTGCCCGGAGAGTTCCTCGACGTCGATGACGTCCGTCGAGTTCTGGACGACTGGCGAGCACAGATCGAAGAGAACGCTTCCATGAGCACCTCGCCGCTCCCGGAGACCTATCGGCGGAATCCGTCGCCCGCCCTGCCAGGCCTGTCGAACTACGCTCGGGCCGTGCAACCCCTGGCGGAACTGACGTTGACTCGACCCTGGCATTGGGGCGTCGCGGTGCTGGGTGACCCACTGGCAAAGCTGCCGGCGGGGCTTGACGGCCTCGCTGTGAAGGCGTGTCGGGACGCGATAGTGCTGAGCGTCCGGCACTCGCAGGACATGGATGCTGACTCGCCACAAGGTGTGTTGAGTTGGGCTACGGCAACAATCCACGTGCGTTCCTTGGTCGAGGCCGAGGAGACCGGGAGGGAGGTGCTGTGCGACGTCGTCATCGCGACTCCCCGAGAGGTTGTTTCGCTGGGAGACGCGGACGGAATGGTGCTCATTCCTACCCTGAGCGTTACGACCCGCATCGTCGTATCCACGGACACGGTCCAACCCGCCGGGATGGAGGCTGTTTGGGTGGACCTGTTGGCTGTTCAGGACTGATTCGCCTGGCCCGGCCGACACGTCGATGCCATCGCGTCTTGGCGTTGCTTCTTGGACATGTCAAGCACGTCCGCGGTTGCCGTGAGCGCTTGCTGATGCGTCCTTGGCTCCGGATGTCGCACAACATCGGGTCGCCTCAATCTCCGGCCAAGCTGTGGCCCGTGCGCGGCGACCCGGCCGGGGGCTCCCGCGCGGTAAGTGACGGGACTGCTGCGGTGCCGCTCATCCGCAGTCGTGTCCATCCGGCTCCCCTCTGTTGTCAACCGGCGTTCGGGGGCACCTCTTCTGCCTGACCC
>CAZVVS010000665.1:0-2154 GCA_964630585.1 uncultured Gordonia sp. | reverse complement strand
GTTCGCCCTCCCGGTCGCTGCATGGCAACGCGCGAACGAGTGCGCCCTCCCTTGCAAGCACGAGGGCCAAGCGCTTCTCGCGGTCGGAGAAGGTGCGGAGGGACTCATCGACTCGACCAGTCAACTGCCCCACCCGAGTCCACGTCTGCGGGCGCCAGGACGATCCTCCACACCGGCGTGCACGTGGCGAATCACCCACCGATCTGAACTCTGCACAGCCACCACGGACCAGGAGATGGCCCGCATCGACCCTTCGAGTTCAAGATCCACGACAACGACATCAGCAGTCACGACAGTCGTGTGAGCCCGTGCACGCAGAGCACCTCGGCCGTTGTCGAAGACTTCAACAAGCTCCGCCAGAGCCTCGTTCGAGAGCGGCCCAGCGCTTCCACGTGCACTGAGAACCGAATCATCATCCACGAGGCTGGCGAGCGCATCCTTCTCCCCGTCTGCAAGAAGCAACAGTGCGCGCTCAAGCGCCAGCGCCACGTCGCCAACAGCACGAACTTGTCCAGGTTGCACGGGCCCAGGCCCCGCTAGTAGTTCGTGATCCGCATGGCCTCGCGGACCTCTTGGACCGTCTGCCTCGCGATTGCCTGCTCGCGGCGCGAGCCCTCTACCAGGGCCTCGGTCACAAAGTCGACTCTCGACTCGAACTCGTGGCGTCGTTCCCGGATCGGTGAGAGGAACTCATCGAGGACCTGGAACAGGCGATCCTTCACGGCGGCATCACTGATCGTCCCAGCCCGGTACTGATCTCTAAGATCATCCGGTTCTCCCGAATCCGCACCCATCACTGCGTCGAAGTAGAGGAACGCAGGGTTGTTCTCCGGCACACCCGGATCGTCCACAGCCATCCGGGGGTTCTTGCCGGTGACGTCGCTAACCATCGATCGGATCTTCGAGCGAAGCGTCTCCTCCTCGTCGCGAAGGTCGATGACGTTGCCGAGACTGGCGCTCATCTTCCCCTGCCCATCTGTTCCGACGAGGCGTGGCACACGTCCAACTTCAATCCGAATCTTGCGAAAAACCTCCGAGCCGTAGATCCGGTTGAAGTCCTGTGCAACTCGGTTCGTGTACTCAAGATGTGGAGCCTGATCCTCTCCTACTGGAACAACCGTTGCCTTCGGCAGCAGGATGTCAGCCACCTGGCTAACGGGATAGCTGAAGAATCCGACGGTCACCGTCTTGCGAGCCTCCTCGAGTTGGCCGATCTCGCGCTTGAGCGTCGGATTCTTCACGAGGTCGTTGTATCGAGCGATCATCGACAAGAGCATGTGCAACTCAGCGTGCTCGGGCACATAGCTCTGCACAACGAAGGCCGACCTCTCGGGGTCGAGACCCACAGCAAGCCAGTCGAGAGCGACCTGACGCACAGAATCCCGAATGAGTTCGACGTTGTCGCTGTAGTCGCCAAGCGCTTGGTAGTCAGCGATCAAGAAGAAGCACTCGTTGGGATCTTGAAACTCGTTTCCGTTCTGGTGGCGTAGCCAGGACTCGAGCGCCCCGAAGTAGTGGCCAAGGTGGAGCGGTCCCGTCGGACGCATGCCGGTCAGGATGCGTTCAGCGCTCATCAGTGGGGTCCTCTCGATGCAGTCGGTTCAGACGAAGGGTCGAGCAGATCGTACTCACGGCGTCTCGGAGCATCCCGAGATAATTTCTGAGGGGGGTACGAGTCAGCCTGCGACGCTGACGTGCCTGACCATCTCGAGCCAGTCCCCGACGACCTGGCCAGCCTGCGCCTTGCAGTCTGCGCAGAGCCGGACGCCCGAAGCACAGGCACCTGCTACCTCCCGGTAAAGGCCTTCGTCCGCGACTACGGCCAGACTCGCCGAGACCGAGCAGAAGCGAGGATCAGGATTCCCTCCGAGTTCGCGCTGCTCGCGGGCGCTCGGACGCCCACCGGTCTCAGCGTGTTGGAGCTTCTCGGACACGACCGCCGCGGCGTCGTCGACTTTGATCACGCTTTGATCGCTCGTCATCCGACCCTCGGCCGTTCCAGTGGGCGTTGGCAGGAGCGTCTTCACAACACGTAGGTACACGGCACTGACGTCCACGTTGGTGCCGGCGTGACGAGCGAGACACACTTCGCCGTCAAGGTCGAGTCCACCTACAAGCAGCCGGCGCGAGACGTCGCTCGTAGGCTCGAGCAGG
>CAZVVS010000664.1:0-2209 GCA_964630585.1 uncultured Gordonia sp. | reverse complement strand
AATTTTTATTAAAGCATTTTTTCACTCTCAATATCATTGATAAAATCAAATTTTATTAAAAAACTCGACAAGTAAACTTATAAATTGTTCTTTTTTTGTTTGTTTTTTTAAAAATTTTGCATATAAATATTTTATTAAAATATGTTTATATATAAGACATTTTTTTTTTGCTGAATTTCTATTTGTCCTAGTTCTTCCTCAAAACGGATAACCAAAAAAATATCGTATAGAATATATATTATTTCGAAAATAATGAAACAATAAATTTATCTCTACTCGTCTCGTTATATTAAAAAATTTATGCGAGAAGAAAAATAAAGTTTCATAGAATTTTTTTATTCAAATATTATTTAAAAAATAATATAAAAAAACAATATGTTTTTTAAAACAAAAACGTTTAAATAAAATTTTATTAAAAAAAAAATTCTTTGTTATTATTGTTAATGAAAATATATTAATATTAAACATAGGAAAAAAATTTTTAAATTTCACTTTAGAACTTTTTTTAAATAAAAAATAATAAAAAAAAACTAATTCATCAATTTCCACGTTTGTTTTTATTTCTATATGATTTTTTCTTTCACTAATAGAGATAAAAAAAATTAAACAAAGTTTATTGTTTATATTAACTAAATTTAAATCTGTGGAAAGTAATTGATCCAATTCAACTTGTTCATTTGTTAATAGTGTTTGTGTAGTTGTAAAAATAAAAGTATTAATTTTTTTAAAAAAATTAATTTTTTCATTTTGATAGGTATTTAATAAAAATTTAGTGAAGATAGAAAAAATTAATTTATAAAAAAAATAACAATGAAAAAAAAAAGAATAAGCTAATGAAAAATTATACAATGTATTTGGATAATTAAAAATAAAATTAGAATTTAAATTTTTTAAATTAGATTTTGCCAATTAAATTTTTAACGATATTTTTAATAAAATAGGTTTGCGAAAAGGTTTAGTAGATAAAATAAAAGAACCTAAAGAGTGAGAAACATCAAAAACATAAATTTTTTTTTTTATAAATCTATTGCCACCAGCTATGATAAAAAATTTATTAAAAAAAAAAAAATTAATTTTTATTCGTCGTTTAAAAATAATAGGAATTTTTGAAAAACTAGTTTTTAGACTATGTTTAGAAAAAAGAATTTTTTTTTGTAACATTTTATTTACCATATTTTGCAATTCGCGCTCATGGATTTTTTAACGGTTGTTTTGTTTTACTACTTCCTCCGTTTGGATGATCAACGGGATTTTTTGCAATTCCCCGTACACAACTTCTATGCTTTTTTAATTTTTTTTTCTGTTTAAACGAAGAAAAATAACAATATTTATGGAAAATATTAGATACACGACCCCAAAAACCTAAAACAAACATATCAAAAAAAAATCTTTTTTTAGATGGTAACGTTAGTAAAAGTATTCCTCCAAATTTATTAAACATTAAAAAGCGACAAAAAGTCCCACCCGCTTTAGCAAAAATTAACGAAGAATAATAATCTCTAACAAAAAAAAAAATAGAATTTTGAAAAAAAAAAACAATAAAATTAAAAGCCATCATATTAACACATCGTTTTGCTCGTCTTTTAAACTGTCTCTTTCGTTGTAGATGTAAAAAAATTGATATAAAATAATGTTTATAAATTTTTTTAAAATTAAAACCATATCCTGCAGGTTTTAAAACAATAGTTTTATCACTAAATAAACAAAATAATAAAAATGTATTTGAGTATTTTATTTTGAATCAAGAAAGAATAATATAAGATCCTACAAGAATTTTTTTTATTAAATTTAATTTATAAATATGATTGGAGGATTTTAAAAATTTATGGCATCCTTTTATTCGTTTTTTAAAGAAAATTTTTTTAATAGAATTAGTTTGATTAGATAAAAATCCACCAACAATTGTTTTTTTTCTTAATGAATTAATTAGTGTGGGAAATTTTTTTAAAAACATAAAAAAAAAATTTTAAATACTATAAGATTCATGTGGGTGGGTTGCCATTTAATGATTTTTTTTCAAAAAAAATATTTTTTTTTTTTAAAAAAAATGGAAAAAATAAAATTAGAAAAAAAAAAAAAATTTTTTTTAATAAATTTTTTACAAAATATGTATGGGTAAAAAAATAAAATTAATCAAAAATGAAACATTAAGAATTACAATTAAATTCATCAATGAGTATACTTTTTGTCGAACTAAAAATAAATTTTT
>CAZVVS010000663.1:0-2210 GCA_964630585.1 uncultured Gordonia sp. | reverse complement strand
CGCCGCTCTGCCCGAGCCGAGGGTCTCCAACATCAACGTCCTCCCTGGCGAGGTGCGCGCCAACCTCGCGCTCGTGCCCGTCGACGCGTCAGGCGAGATCTCGCTCGCGACAGCGAGCGGGGAGGTGCACCTCCTGGCCGATCTCGTGGCGGTGGTGCTGCCCGACAGCTCCGCGGGCGACGGCTTCCGAGGGACGGTTCCGGCCCGCGTCCTCGACACCCGTCGTGGCATCGGCGCCGCCGACGCGCCCCTCGGGCCGAGGAGCACCCTCACGCTGCCGCTCCGCGACATCGGCCCGGTGCCGGCGGGCGCAACCGCGGTGGTGCTGAGCGTCACCGCCGTCGGGGCGACGGCGCCCACGCACCTCACCGTGTGGCCCTCCGGCGAGCCCCGACCAACCGCATCGAACCTCAACGTTGCCGGCAGCGGGGCGTTGCCGAACCTCGTAGTGGTTCCCCTGGGCGACGATGGCGCGGTGCAGGTGTTCAACAACGCAGGCAACGTCGAGATCGTCGCCGACGTCACCGGATGGATCGGATGAGAAGCGCACCGTCGCCGCTACCCACCTCACAATTGTCAGGACGCCCCGGAACCTCCGCCACCACCGCAACGATCGGCCTCACTCCGTCGACCTGGGGAGTTGCGCGAGATCCTGACATCGTGGACGCCTCGGGCAACGTCCACCGCTGAACCCGACGGCGAGTCTCCCGCGGGTCGTCGGTACGAGGAGTCGAACGGCGGTTCATGCAAGCGGTCGAACCCGACGAGAACTCGAGGCAACACCTCCAAAGTGCATGAAGGAGCCACTGGCGTCAGCGGGGCGAGTGCTCGTGCCGCTAGGACGCCATTCTCAGGGAGGCGCCGAACGAGGCAGGATCGACGTCCGAGAGGTCGCTGGGCAGTTCATCCTCCGCTGCCGTGCCGTCGAACTCCGCGTTCACCGTCGCACCCGGCTTCACGTCCGCCGGGATGTCGAGGCGTGCGACCACGAGTGTCGATTCCCCGGATCTCAGCCACAGCTCCAGCGGGGCTCCAGGTCGGACGTCGCCGGCCAAGGCCACAAGGTCGCCCGCTGCAATCGCCAAGCTCACGCCGTCGTTCCAGCCGTCCGCCAGCTTCGTCCCCACGGCATCGCCGGAGTCCTCCCACGCGAGGGGTACGTGATACTCGATCGTGACCGGTACGAGCCCTGGCTTCTCCTCAGCTGTGAGCTGGGAAAGGCTCGTGGGTTGTAACCGGGCTGCTTCGAGATCGGCCTCGGCCTCGGATCGGAAGTGGTCGGCGAGCCGGCTCCCGTCGCCGAGCTCGGCGTACTCGACCAGCACCTCTCGCTCGTGACCCGGTTCGCCAGTGACGGCCTCCGCCCACCCCTGGGCGATTCGCGCTCTCGTTCCTCCTTCGCAGTCCCGCACCACGGAAAGTTGGTCCCCGCGGAACGAGAAGGCTCTTTCGAGATGGGGCGCACCGCCCGGCATGGCCTCCCAGGACAGCAGTAGGTCCTCGTCGCCCGCAGCCTGGTCGAGAGCTCGTCCGTCGGGGCCGAACGCCTCGATCATCGGAGGGAGCGGCGGCCCTCGCAGCGCCTCGCCCGACACCTCGACGATCACGGTCCTGTCGTTGTCGGGGTCCCGCTCGTCGCTCACCGAGCCGACGTCGGTGACCCAGGCCCAGTTGGCGTCGGCTCGCAACTCGAACGGCGCATCCCCACAGGGGTTGGTCTCCCCAGAAGGCGCACAGCCTGCGAGGAGCACCGGGACGACGGCGACGAGTGCCATCGCCGAGGCTGGCCGAAGGTGAGGCACGGCCAAACGGTAGGCTGAGCAGGCGCCTCATGAATCGCGCGCGAGGGCCCGATGGCATGCATTCGAGGACGTGCGCTCGGTTCGTCGAGACTTCGGAGGGAATCAGCCTTCGGATCACGTGATCAGCGGCTTGGCTCTGCCCGTCGGATCGTAGGGATGTGATCGAAGGTGGAGTCCTCGCTCGCCAGCGGCAGGTTCGCTGCGATGGCCGCTACTGCGACCCAGCGGTCGGCTTCGTGGTCCTTCGTGGCGAGTCCGTGTCCGTTGCGGACGCACCAGGTGCGGAGGTTGACGTAGGCGTCGGTCACCTCGTCGAGCGGAGGGACGACGCCGGCTCGTGCGACGAGCCGGTCGAGCACGCCGCGGCGGCGCGCTCCCCATCCCGCAACCTCGGCGCCGAAGCGCATC
>CAZVVS010000662.1:0-2223 GCA_964630585.1 uncultured Gordonia sp. | reverse complement strand
CGCGCGGCCGCCAAAGATCTTCGACTGGCGTCGAACAGCGCATCCGACGAACTCAAAGCCTCCGTCCTCTCGGATATTGCCGAAGAGTTGGAGCGCAGGCTCGGCAAGTGATCAGCTTTTCAGGTAACGCTCCACGTTCCGTTGGATGCGTGCACCGATATCACTGGTGTCAGCTGCCGTGAACTCACTTCCGGTGATGAGGTCGTGCAGCTCGATGTACCGTTCGGTGACGCTCTGAACAAAGCCATCATCCATCAACGGCACCTGCTGGCCTTCCTTGCCCATGAAATCGTGGGCGATCAGCCATTGCCGCACGAATTCCTTGCTCAATTGCTTTTGAACCTCGCCCCTCGCCTGCCGCTCCGCATAACCGCTCAAGTGAAAGTAGCGCGAGCTGTCCGGCGTGTGGATCTCATCGATGAGCAGGATCTCCCCGGCAGCATTCCTCCCGAACTCGTACTTGGTGTCCACGAGGATGAGGCCGCGTTGCTTGGCGATCTCGCTGCCGCGCTTGAACAAGGCCAGCGCGTATTTCACCATCGTATCCCATTCCGTTTGGGTGCACAGTCCGCGGTCGAGGATCTCTTGCGGTGTGATGTCCTCGTCGTGGCCTTCATCGGCCTTGGTGCTGGGCGTGATAATGGGCGCAGGAAAGGCATCGCTCTCCTTCAGGCCTTCTGGCATGGCGGCACCACAGAGCACGCGGTGCCCAGCTTGGTACTGGCGCCATGCATGCCCGCTCAAGTAACCGCGCACCACCATCTCGACCTTCACCGGTGTGCAGCCTTGGCCAACGATAACCTGCGGATCGGGCATGGCCACGGCCCAATTGGGAGCCACGTCCTTGGTGGCCTGCAGCATGCTCCAGCTCACCTGGCTCAGCACTTGTCCTTTGTGCGGGATCCCGCGCGGCAGGATGACATCGAACGCACTGATCCGGTCACTGGCCACCATCACCAAACGGCCATCGCGCAGTTTGTACACGTCGCGGACCTTGCCCCGGTAAACGTTCTCCACCTCGTCCAAGCGCAGGTCACTGCGCATCAATGTCCCCTCGCTCATTGGTCGCGTTGTTCTTCGCGTTCGCGGAACGCCATCCCCACTTTGGTCACCAATTCGTGGCGGATGATGTCCTTTTCATCCATCTCCACCACGCCAATGCCCTCAACCTTACGCAGCATCCGAACGGCCGGCACCAGTCCGCTCGGCTGGTTTCGCGGCAGGTCCACCTGGGTAACGTCGCCAGTGATGACGAACTTGGCGTTGCGGCCCATTCGCGTCAGGAACATCTTCACCTGCGGCAGGGTGGCGTTCTGCGCCTCATCCAGGATGACGAACGCATTGTCCAATGTGCGGCCCCGCATGAAGGCCAACGGCGCGATCTGGATAATCCCGTTCTCCATGTATTCGGCCAGCTTCTGCACCGGCACCATGTCCCGAAGTGCATCATACAGCGGCTGTAGATAGGGATCCAACTTGTCCTTCAGGTCACCGGGCAGGAAGCCAAGGTTCTCCCCGGCTTCCACTGCTGGCCGCGTGAGGATGATGCGGCGCACGCTACGGTCCTTGAGCGCCTTCACCGCCAAGGCCACCGCCGTGTAGGTTTTGCCACTGCCGGCCGGTCCAATGGCGAAGACCATGTCGTTGGTCTGTATGGTTTCGACCAAGCGCTGCTGCCCGGGTGTACGCGCCTTGATACGAAGGCCTTGGTTGCCGTGCACGAGGGTTCCCGGCTCGTCCGGTTCCGCACCACGGTCGCCGTTGCCCATGATGTCGTCCAGGACTTTCCGGGGCAAGTCGTTGTAGCGCGCCACGTGCTTCACCAGTTCATCGAAGCGTTCAGCGAAACGCTCGATCTCCTCCGCGTCACCTTTCACCATCAGGGCATCGCCACGGCCGATCAGTACAAGCTTGGGGAAGAGCCCCTTGAGAATGCGCAGGTTGCTGTCGTTGGCGCCCAGCACCGCCATGGGGTCGGCGCCTTCAATGGTGATGGTGCGTTCGCTCAATGGTCTTCGTCCTTCGCCGACGAAGGTAGGCGGACGGATCATCAACAACCGACGTTGGACATCTGGTTTGCACCGGCATACCGGCAACTGGGCAAGTTGCCTTCACTTCGCAAGGCCCCATCACCATGCCCATCATCACCCTCACCACCGACATGGGCGTCAAGGACCATTATGTGGCCGCGGTGAAGGGCGCCATCCTCACGCAATGCCCTGA
>CAZVVS010000661.1:0-2225 GCA_964630585.1 uncultured Gordonia sp. | reverse complement strand
AAACAAAACTGGCATCAAAAAACAGACACCATCAAAAAATGGCATCAAACAAATTCGTCACACACTATCGAGTTCTCAAAGAACACACACCCGCTGGCGCCATCCCCATGGGGGACGCTTTCCAGCAAGCTGGGTTTTGTTGGATGTTGACCCCTCATTTGGGGCAACTCTCCCATCCTAACAGACCTGTTCCCCAGGCGCAAACTCGCGTTCGCGTCTGATCAGATCCGGGCTGTTCGGAAGTGTCAACGCCAGACTCGGTCTCCGTATTCCGGCGCTCCTGTCGGAGTTGGCCGGCGGCGCCGTGGCGCGCTGACTCCGACTAAGTTACGCATGCGTGTCGGGTAGGTCAATTCGCTGGCACGTGACGTCCGCCACACTGGATCGAGTCCAGATATAAGTGCAGGTCAGCGTCACCGCTAGCCGGAGACCCGCTCGATCTTGCCGCCGAGGGAGCGCAGCTGCGCCAGGAAATCGGGGTAACCCCGGTCGATGTGCTCGATGTCGTGCACCTCCGTCACCCCGTCGGCGACCAGGCCGGCCAAGACCAGTCCGGCCCCCGCCCGGATGTCGGAGGACCACGCCGGAGCACTGGAGAGGCGCTCGACGCCGCGGATCACGGCATGGTGCCCGTCGGTACGCGCATCGGCACCGAGCCGCACCATCTCCTCGACGAACCGGAAGCGCGCCTCGAAGACGTTCTCGGTCACCACCGACATCCCGTCGGCCACGGCTGCGAGTGCGATCATCATCGGCTGCAGATCGGTGGGGAAACCCGGATACGGCAGTGTCGACACGTTGATCGCGACGGGCCGCGCCTCTTGGCGCACGCGGAACCCGTCGTCGTAGCGGTCGACCTTGGCGCCGGCGTCGGCGAGCTTGTTCAACACCAGCGCCAGGTGGTCGGGATCGACGCCGCGGACCGTGACATCGCCACGCGTCATCGCCGCCGCGATCCCCCACGTCGCTCCGACAATGCGATCCCCCACGACCCGGTGGGTGGTCGGGTGCAACTCGCGCACGCCGGTGACGGTCAGTGTCGACGTGCCCGCACCGTCGATCTGCGCGCCCATCTGGGTCAGCATCTCGCACAGGTCGATGATCTCGGGCTCGCGCGCAGCATTGTCGACCGTGGTGACGCCGTCGGCCAGTACTGCGGCCATCAGGATGTTCTCCGTCGCACCGACGGAGGGGAACTCGAGCGCGATCGGCGCGCCGGTCAGCGCCTGCGCCGACGCGACGACGCAACCGTGCTCGATTGCGCTCTCGGCACCCATGGCCCGCAGGCCCGCCTGGTGCATGTCCAGCGGCCGCGATCCGATCGCGTCACCGCCGGGCAGCGCCACGATCGCACGGCGACAGCGGGCCATCAGCGGACCGAGGACGCACACCGAGGCGCGGAACTGCTTCACGGCGTCGAAGTCGGCGTGGAAGCTCGGCATGGCCGGCGAATCGATCCGCACCTCGTCGCCGTCGAGCTCCACGGATGCGCCCAGACCCCGCAGCACTTCGGCCATCAGCGGCACGTCGGCGATATCGGGCGAGTTGGTCAACACCGTAGTGCCTTCCGCCAGCAGGGCTGCAGCCATCAGCTTCAGGACACTGTTCTTGGCTCCTGTCACCGCCACTTCGCCGGACAGCCGCGCACCACCGGACACCAGAAACCGATCACTCACCCCCGTAGCTTATCCACTACCGTGAACTCATGGCCGTCCACCTCACCCGCATCTACACCCGCACCGGCGACGACGGGACCACCGGGTTGTCCGACTTCTCCCGCGTCGCGAAGAACGACCCCCGTGTCACCGCCTACGCCGATTGCGACGAAGCGAACGCGGCGATCGGCGTCGCACTCACCCTCGGTGCGCTCTCACCCGACATCACCCAGGTGCTCGCCACCGTGCAGAACGACCTCTTCGACGCCGGCGCGGACCTGTCCACTCCCGTCGTCGAGGCACCCGAGTACCCGCCGCTGCGCATCGAGCAGTCCTACATCGACGCCTTGGAACGGTGGTGCGACGCCTACGGTGAGAGCCTGCCCGCCCTCGACTCGTTCATCCTTCCCGGCGGAACCCCCGGATCCGCGCTGCTGCACCAAGCGCGCACCGTCGTGCGGCGGGCCGAGCGTTCCGCATGGGCAGCGATCGACGCCCATCCGGAGGACACATCGGTGCTACCGGCGAAGTATCTCAACCGACTCTCGGACCTGCTGTTCATCCTCGCCC
>CAZVVS010000660.1:0-2226 GCA_964630585.1 uncultured Gordonia sp. | reverse complement strand
GTCGTCGAGATCGTCGAACTGGCGCACGCCGCCGGCGTCCCCGTCGTCGTCGACATGGCCCAGTCGATCGGTCACGTCCCGACGATCACCGGCGCCGACGTCGTGTACGGCACCAGCCGCAAGTGGTTGACCGGGCCGCGCGGTGTCGGATTCGTCGCCGTGCGCCCAGACTCGCGACTGCGGATCGACGTCGAGGATATGGAAGCCGGGGCCACCGCCGGGTTCATTGCCGGGCGGCTCGGGCTCGGTGCAGCGGTCGAGGAATTGATCGGGCTGGGACCGCACCGGGTTTTCGGCGAGCTGGCAGCAATCGGCCGGGCGGTGCGCGACCGGCTGACCGGGATCGCGAGCTGGGAGGTCGTCGAACCGGTCGACGAGCCGACGGCGCTCGTCACGCTCGCGCCGCCCCCGGGATTTCAGCCCGCCGATGTTGCAGCGGCGGCGGCGCACCTGCGGAAGGTGGGCCTGCTGGTGACGGCCGCGGAGGCACAACGAGCCCCGCTGATGCTGGACAACTCCGTGTTGCGGCTGAGCCCCCACCTGGATGTGACGCGTCGAGACCTCGACCGGCTTGCTGCCGAGCTGCGCACGATGGGTTACTGACCGGGGCCTAGCGCCGCGACACGTGCGTCGGTGGGGTGCCGACGCACCACGGTCAGCAGTGCAGCCGCGTACACGATGGCACCGAGCACGACGAGCCCGACTGCCCGGCCGTCATCGGGCACGGCGAGTGCCGCGACGGTGACAGCGGCGACGAAGGTCAGATTGAACACGGCGTCCTGGATGGCGAACACCTCGCCGCGCTGGTCGTCGGGGATGTCTAGTTGCATGGCGACGTCGCCGCACAGCTTCACCGACTGCCCGGCCCACCCGAGGACGATCGCCGCGGCGGTGATCGTGTTCAGGTCGAACACCAGAAGGAACAGTTGGGCTCCGGTCGCGACCGCGAGTGCGATCGCCAGGACATTCCGGCGCGGAATGCGGCGTGCCAGGACGGGGGTGGTCACCGCGGCGATGAGGGCGCCGGCCGCGGCCGCACCGACGAGCAGGAGATAGCGTCGCAGCCCGCTGGAGATTCCGGCGTGATTGGCCAGCACGAGCAGGACCAGCGAATTCATCCCGAACACCCAGCGGTGCGCGCCGATTGCGCCGAGTACCTCGGCCACCGACGGTGTCCGCCGGATCACGGTGAGCCCGCGGCGCCAGCCGAGCGCAAGAGAACGTTGGTGGTCGCGAGCAGACGGCACGCCGGTGCTGTCGGGCCCCAGTGACCGGGCGGGGAAGCCATGGGCGAGTGCGGCGGCGACCAGCGTCAACACGGCGCCGAGCAGCATCGTCTGGGCCGCCCCGACATCGCCGCCGCCGACGACGAGGCGCGCCGCGGCGGCGATCCCGACGCCGCCGATCGCGGCCGCCCCGCCGAATGTGGTGAACACCGCGTTCGTGGTCACCAATGACTCGCGTTCGGTGACGTGGGGCAGTGCTGCCGACAGGCCGGAGGCGACGAACCGACTCGTGCCCATCACGCCGAGCGCGGCGACCAGGATCACCGGCTCGGGCAGCTCCGAGGCCAGAAGTGCGGCGCTCACCGCGATCAGGATTGCGCGAATCACGTTGGCCCACAACAGGACCAGCCTCCGATCCCATCGGTCGAGGAGGCTGCCGATCAATGGTCCGACCAGCGAATAAGGTCCGAACAGCACCACCAGGCTGGCTGCCATGAGCAATGGTCCGGTCTGGCGGTCGGGATTGAAGGCGACCGCCCCGAACAACGCGGCCTGGAAGACCCCGTCGGCTCCCTGGCCCGCAAGGCGCGTCGCCAAGAGCCGGGTTTTCACCGTTCAAGAGTACCGACGGGCGTGCGCGAGCCGTGCCATGATGAGGGCGTGGGCGGCGACGATTCCGACGATCCGATGGCCGGCACCGGGGGCGGGGCCGACGGCCGGTTCGGCGCGGTGCCGATCCGGGCCGGGACGCTGCTGATCGCCTCCCCGTCGCTGACCGAATCCTCCTTCGCGCGCACCGTCGTCTACGTCATCGAGCACGACGAGGGCGGCAGTATCGGCGTCGTCATCAACCAGCCGTCGCACTCGGCGGTCCACAACCTGCTCCCCCGCTGGTCGGATCTGGCCGCCTACCCCAAGGCGATGTTCGTCGGCGGCCCGGTCAAGCGCGACGGGGCGCTGTGTTTGTGCGTGGCTGAGCGCGGCGTCGTCATCCACGGCG
>CAZVVS010000659.1:0-2251 GCA_964630585.1 uncultured Gordonia sp. | reverse complement strand
CGAGAGCCCACGTGACTACGCACATCCTCACGTAGCTCGGCGGCCTCGCCACGAATGGCTTGGGAGACCGCCTTCTTCACTTTGTCGCGGTACTCGCCACCCCAGCGACGAAGCTGCGCGCCGGCCGCCTTGCTATCGATCCGGATGGCAATGCGCACGGTCGGTCAGTCGGTCGAGAGTCTTGTCCAGCTGGCGGGAGTCGCCCCGGGTGCCGATGGCGATCACTGAAAGAAGCCGAGCCTCCTCAGCCGCTTCTGCGCGCTCGACTGCGTCCAGGAAGGCGCGCAGCTGCGCGAGCGTGTAGTCCAGGATGTCGGGTAGCCGGTGTCCGTGACGGATCAGGTGCTGGATGGCGTCGAACCAGAGGCCGGCTCGAGCGCCGGGACCTTGATCGGGGTGAGGAGGCCGTCCAACTTCGGGATCACCGTCCGGGTAAAAAAATCGGCATTCACCTCGATCACCTTGGCGGCAAGCAGAATCGCTTCATCGGCCGCCAGGTCATCGACCCAGTCGCGAGGCTTCCCCACGGCGATAGCAACAGCCGCGAGAAGATCGTCGCCCCGTTCCCCAAAGAGGGCGATCCAGTCGATCTCCGGCTTCGTAAGGCTTTGCATGACCGGTGAGACCGCCCGCAAGAAGGCGGGCATCTGGCCCACCTTCAGCGGTTTCAGGGCAATCGCCTCACCGGCCACGATGAGTTTGACGCTGGCGGGAGCAAGCGTATCGAGATCACTCATGACCGGGCCTTAGATCTGGACGATGCGACCGAACTGGCCCAAGACCGCATCGAAGGGCTTCGACGGATCGGCGAGGAGGGAGCCTTCCATCTCGAACTTGTTGTACTCGTCGGAGATGAAGGAGATCTCCTTCAGGGGGTCGAACGCCACGCGGTAGAGCTCCACCAGGACCTTGGCGTTGTTGTCGGCCGTATTGAGACCTTCGAGCCGCAGGTAACGCTCCGGAAGGGCCTGCGTGAAGATCCCGATCTCGGTCGCGACCCCGTAGGTGTAGCTCGCCTTGAAGGGGGGCGTGAAGCCTGTCAGGTCCAGGAACTGGATCGCCCCGAAATCGGTGTCCGCCGTGTAGTGGGTGCCGAGGGTGAGCGTGGCAGGCGTCCCCGCCGAGTCCTTCAGGACGAGGGCCGAGACCTTGGGGTGCGCGAGGAAGTAGCGATCGCCGACTACCGGCGTGGCTCCGCCCACGGGCTCGTCGGTGACGCTCCCGGTGCTTCCGGTCACGTGATTGCCGTAGAGCGCGAGCGCCAGGTTCTCCTTGGTGAATTCCTCGATGGTGAGGTTCACCGTCGCACTCTTCTGCTTCACCATCCGGTGATCGAGCGTGCGCTGGCCGGTCTGGCTCTCGTAGTGCTCAAGGACGTCGGTCTTGAGGGAGAGTTTCAGCTCCGCCACGTTGCCGGGCGAGCGCACTTCGATGGGAAGACCTGCGATGTCGCGCTTACCGAGGTAGACGCGGCCCTGAAACGAGGCATAGGTGCTCATGGCTTGAGATCCTTACGTTGGGAGGTTTTGGGTTCCGGGTTGGGGGCCGGAGGGGGATTTGTCTCGAGGGAGGCGATGCCTTGGCGGATCAGCCAGTCGGCGGTCGCGCTATCGACCTCGATCCGCTCGCGCACGCCGTGGAGCTTCCCCGCATGGGTATGCGGGCGATTCAAGACGACTCGCGTCATGGGTTCATCCTTGTTGTGAAAGGTCATTGGCCAGCGTTCGGTAGGTGATGCGGTAGCGCGCGGGGATGGCGGCCGCGACGGCATCGGCGTCCTCCACTTCCCACTCGCAGTCCTGCTCGCGAATGCCAAGCGCCAGGCCCCCAAGGTTTCCGTTTGCCATCAAGGCGGCATGGGCAGCCGTGAGGAGCGCGTCCGCCTGGGTTTCGGGATCAATGGGGGGCACCGCTCGGGCCAACGCCACCACCCGAACGGTGAGTTCGCGGGTGACCCGATCATTCGCCCGCTCGGTGATCGCCTCGGACTCGGGGAACACCACTAGGGCCGGACACTGCTCCCGAGACAATGCGACTGCAGGGGAGCGGTGCAGGCTTGCCCCGAGGCTTTCAACGGCCGGGCGTAAAGCTTCCAGCGCCGCGAGCAGAATCTGCTCCCGGATCGAGTTGCCTGCCATGGGAGTTAGAGGCGGGTGAGCTTCGCGCGCAGCTCTGAGCCATCTCCCACGGCCCGGATCTCACGCACTTGGAAGGCCACGCCGTCGATCTCGACCGTCTCGCGGGGAGCGAG
>CAZVVS010000658.1:0-2268 GCA_964630585.1 uncultured Gordonia sp. | reverse complement strand
TCGACGCGATGGTCGCCGACTGGTACGCCGCACGACTCGCCGGGTCGGCCGACCCGATGATCGCGGGGCCGAACTCGACACGCCGGGCGCTCAACGAACGCGCCAGGGTGCTGCTCAAGGCAGCCGGAAAGCTGACCGGCGACCCCCTCCGCATGGCTGGCCGCGAGCTGCTCGTCGGCGACGAGGTCGTCGCCCGCCGCAACGACCGCAGCCTGCACGCGGAGGGGTCGAAGGACTTCGTCAAGAACGGGTCCGTCGGGGTCATCGATGAGGTCCACCTCGCCGACCGGGAAGTGACCGTCCGCTTCGAGCGCGAGGGAACGGTCCGGGTGCCGGCCCGATACCTCGCGGCGGGGAAGCTCGAACACGCCTATGCACGCACCACCTACGGCGTGCAGGGACACACCCACGACACCGCCCGCTACCACCCCACCGACGCATCCGGGTTCGAGGAGGGCTACGTCGCCGTCACCCGCGGTCGCAGCGGCGCCCGCCTCTACGTCGTCGACGGCACCGTGACCGTCGACCAGGACGAACACCACAGCCACGACACCGAACGCCACACCCTCGACGACATCACCGACGCGTTCGCCCGCCGGCGCGCCAACCAGATGGCCGCCGACCTCAGCGCGTCCCTCGATGAGGTGGCCGCCCTCACCGCCCGGAGTTCGCTCGCCGAGCTGCATTCGCGACACCGAATGCTCGATCGTCAGGTCGCCAACGCGCCCGCGGACACGACCGCCGTCATCGCAGAAGCGACTCAGGCGCGAGACGCGCTCCTCGTACGCCAACGCCCCCTCGCCGACACCGGCCAGTCGGTCCCCGAAGGACTCCAGCGGCGAGTCGCCACACTGGAGCGCAAGATCGGTGCTGCCACCCGCCAACAGGCCGAACGCGACGCCTGGGAGATCGACCACGCCGAGCTCCTGCACGAACGCGACACCGTCGATCACGCCGAACGCGCCCTCGAAGCGCGCATCCGCCAACGGCCACTCGCGCACCTGCCTGCCCACGCGGTCGCCTTGCTCGGCCCCGAACCCGACCTCCAACGCCACCGCAACGCCTGGAACGCCATGGCGTCATCCGTCGCGATCCACCGCGCACGACACGAGGTCGAACCCGACGCCGGTGCCGGCTTCGACGGATCGGTTGGACTGCTCGGTGAGCGACCCGACGACCCGCACGCCGCGTTCAGTTGGGACTACGCCGCAGCCAAGGTCCAGCAGTACTCCATCGAGGCTCAACCCGAGGTCGACTCAGGTGCGGAGCTGTGACCGGTCGCGGCCGAACCGCTCCTGAGCCGACTGAGCCCTGACCCCGAACGCGTCACCCACCTCCGCCCACGTCACCGGATCGTCGCCGGACCGGGCGTCCGCAACGGCCTCGGACGACAACACGTCGAACGCCTCCGCCAACCGTGCCGCCAACACCGCACGCCGAAGCCGACCCTGCGGTGCCGCACGCACAGCACGCCGTGTCGGGGACACTTCATCCAAGAGCGCTCTTGCCATGCCCATGACGACTGGATCCACCGACCCTGTTGCTGCTTTCGGAGGGCGCCCGCCGTGTGAAGCCATGACACGGACCCTACCCCGGCAGGATCAGGAATATCCTGACCAGTCGGGCACCCGGCGTCCAAGGAGTGTTATGACACCTCCGCGTCGAGCTCCGACTCGACAGCGGGCGGCGCGACCGGGCTCGTGGCTGGTTCCATTCGATCGACCGGGCCGCGTGGTCGCGCCATGCCGGCGTTCATCCCGGATCGGATCGTCAGGGCGGCCTCACGCTCACCGAGCCCCGTTGATACTGCGGCGTGGAGAAGGTGGCCTTCGATCGCGCTGGTGTCGAGGGCTCCGCTTCCGGCGATCTGGCCGAGAGCGAACGCTGCCCGGTTGAGCGTGTGGTTGCGTGCCCCCTCGTGGGCGCAGCGGACCCGATCGATCTCGCCGCGGAACGCGGCCGACGCCCAGCGGTCGAGCGCGTCGCCGATCGGGATCGGCTCGCGGGTCGATGCACGCTCCGCCCTGGGCGGCTCGAGGAGTCGGGCGAGCCAGTCGGGGACCTGCGGCGGTTGACCGCCTCTCGTCCACACGTAGCGCTCTCCGGTCGAATGGACGCTGGGGGGTGCGATCACGTAGCCGCCGTCTCCACGGATGTCGACACCCGGACCGACACGCCCCGCGGAGTTGCGGACCTCGTGACCGGGCCACGCAAACAGGACGTGCCACCCGCCCGACCCGGTCCGCACGCGGGGCCCGGAGGGAAGCG
>CAZVVS010000657.1:0-2285 GCA_964630585.1 uncultured Gordonia sp. | reverse complement strand
AGCGCGACGGCCGACCACCCAGCAGCGGTTCGGCTCCAGGCGCAGCCGGACCTCGCCGTTGACGAAGCGCTGCGAGGAATCGATGAACGCGTCGAGCGCCTCCTTGAGCGGCGAGAACCAGAGGCCGTCGTAGACCAGCTCGGCCCACTTCTGGTCGACGTGGCGCTTGTAGCGGCCCAACTCCCGCTCCAGCGTCACGTGCTCGAGCTCTTCGTGGGCGGTGATCAGGACCATCGCGCCGGGCGCCTCGTAGATCTCGCGGCTCTTGATACCGACGAGCCGGTCCTCCACGACGTCCAGCCGGCCCACGCCCTGCGCACCGGCGCGGCGGTTGAGCTCCTCGATGGCGCCGAGCACCGTGACCGGCTTGCCGTCGATGGCGACCGGACGCCCCTTGTCGAAGCTGATGATCAGCTCGTCGGGGGCGTTGAAGTTGATCGTCGGGTCCTCGGTGTAGTCGTAGACGTCCTTGGTCGGGGCGTTCCACAGGTCCTCGAGGAAGCCGGTCTCGACGGCACGGCCCCATACGTTCTGGTCGATCGAGAACGGGGAGCGCTTGGTGACGTTGATCGGGATTTCGTTTTCCTCGGCGAAGGCGATCGCCTTTTCCCGGGTCCATGCGTAGTCGCGGACCGGGGCGAGGACCTCCAGCTCCGGAGCGAGGGTGTTGAAGCCGACCTCGAAGCGGACCTGGTCGTTGCCCTTACCTGTGCAGCCGTGGGCGACGACGGTGCCGCCGTGGTTGCGCGCCGCGGTCACCAGATGCTTGACGATGAGCGGACGGCTGATTGCCGAGACCAGCGGGTAGCGGTCCATGTAGAGACCGTTGGCGGTGATGGTCGGGAGGCAGTACTCCTCGGCGAACTCGTCGCGCGCGTCGACGACGACGGCTTCGACGGCACCGCAGTCGATCGCACGCTGGCGCACGACCTCCATGTCCTCGCCGCCCTGGCCGAGGTCGATGGCGACGGCGACAACCTCTTTGCCGGTCTCCTTACCGATCCAGCTGATAGCGACGGAGGTGTCGAGACCCCCGGAATATGCCAGGATGACGCGTTCGGCCATGGCTGTGTGTGCTCCTCGATGTGTCTTGATGTCGGTTCTATTCTTGCTGGGCGCCGCCGCTGCGCGGCACCCGGGTCGTCAGACCAGGTTTTCCAAGTGTTTCGCCAGGTCGGCGCCGGTCATCGGCTCCCTGGCGAGGACGAAGATCGTGTCATCACCCGCGATGGTGCCGGCGACCTCGGGCAGGCTCGCCCGGTCCAGAGCGCTGGCCAGGTAACCCGCGGCACCGGGAGGGGTGCGCAGGACGGCGGTGTTGCCCGACGCATCGGTGCCGACGAGGAGTTCGCCGAGCATCCGCACCAGTCGATCGGTGCCGCCGACGACGCCGCGCACCGGCGACCCGTCCTCGGGCACGACGTAGGCCCACGGCCCCCCGTCGGCGCCGCGCAGTTTGACCGCGCCCAATTCTTCGAGGTCGCGCGACAGTGTCGCCTGGGTGACCTCGACGCCCTCGTCGGCAAGGATCGCCGCCAGGTCGGTCTGGGAGCCGACCACACGATTGGAGAGGATCTCGACGATGCGCGCGTGGCGCCCCGCCCGCGTCGTCACTCGGGCGTCGGAGTGCGACGCGCTCACTGCCCGTCCTGATTGGCCAGCAGCCACACGAGTAGCGCCTTCTGCGCGTGCAACCGGTTCTCCGCCTCGTCGAACACGACGCTGGCCGGGCCGTCCATCACCTCGTCGGTGATCTCCTCACCGCGGTGTGCGGGCAGACAGTGCAGCACGATGGCGCCCTCGGCCGCGTGCGCGAGTAGTTCGTCGTTGATCTGGTAAGGCCGAAACGGTGCGACGCGGTCCTTACCGTCGTCCTCCTGGCCCATCGAGACCCAAGTGTCGGTGACGAGCACGTCGGCGCCGCGCACCGCTTCGACCGGATCGGAAATCACCGTCGCCGACCCGCCTGTGAGTCGCGCCCGCTCCACGCTGGCGGCCAGTACCGAAGGATCCGGGGTGAAGCCGTCCGGACCGCTGACGCGCACGTGCATGCCCGCGGTGACCCCGCCGAGCATCAACGAGTGCGCCATGTTGTTGGCGCCGTCCCCGAGGTAGGTCATCCGCAGCCCGGCCAGACTGCCCTTGCGCTCGGCAAGCGTCTGCAGGTCGGCCAACACCTGGCACGGGTGGAACTCATCGGACAATGCGTTGACAATCGGCACGCTCGATCCCGATGCCATGGCGGTCAGGCGCTCCTGCGCGAAAGTGCGCCAGACAATGGCATC
>CAZVVS010000656.1:0-2300 GCA_964630585.1 uncultured Gordonia sp. | reverse complement strand
CAGCCGCTTGGCGCGTAGTTGAGCCAAGCGTCCGAGATACAGCGGGAGAGGTGCGATGTCATCGAGCGCTCACGCCGACGTGATTGCCCTCCCGGTCAATCCAGGGGTTCCGCGGGCGGGAACGTCGACTTGGCACCACGACATCAGCGCCCAGCTATCGACGGCTCGCATCGACGGCATCGCCGTCCCACACGGCGTCGAGCGTCGGGGCAGAAGTTGAGCCGCTCGGACCGTTTCGTCGGTGGTCTGGGCCCCCTTTGCAGCGCGCCTGAAACACGGTCTGAACACCGACCTGAACACCGACCTGGACACTGAGAACCTGCCCCAATTCTCAACGGATCGGATCCGAGCCCGTACCGCCACATCAAGAGAGACAACGACGTTGGTGGCAGCGAAACCCGGCGGACTCCCGGGGCGGCTTCCGTCGAGTCGGCGGGCGTCGGCGCGGAGTGAACCGGACCGGACGCGAGATATCGGCGAGATGGATCGGCTACGGAACGGGCTCCCGGGCATTCGTCGATTGCCACCGGTCGGCAGGCCGACTGGAGGTCCAGCCGAGCGTCAGCGCGTTCACTTGAGTCGGCCGACCAAGCCTCAATGCCCGGCGGCCGCTGGCATGGTGACGTCGCCGGCCTGGAAGAGGCCGAGCGCTCCCTTGCTGGCGTTGGCGAACTTGTGGGTGACGATCGGGTAGAAACCCGGTTCGGCGAACGAGAACTCGACGAACCCGCCCTGAGCCGGTTGCAGGTCGAGGACCTGGGAACCCCCGCGTCGGGAATCGGGCCGAAGGAGATACGTGCCCTCCTTCCAGACGGTGTCGAAGATGGTGCCGACGATGTGGAAAGCGGAGTTCTCCGACGGACCGTCATCGATCACCCACACCCGGACTCGCTGATTCGGTTCGACACGGATCGGGGCGAATTTGTACTGGTTGTAGTACCCGTTGAAGACGACGGCGTCGAAGTCCTCGGCGAGCATTTTGGTGAGGTCGCCTTCCTTGCCGTTGGCTCCCAGGTAGAGCTCGGACTGAACGAGGACGTACTCGTGGTCGACCGGCGCGAGTTCGGGTGGGTCGATGATGATCGCTCCGTACATTCCGTTGCCGATGTGGTGCAGGGCGGGGGCCGTACCGCAGTGGTACATGAAGGCTCCGGCGTAGTCGGCCTTGAACTGGTACACCAGCCGTTCGCCCGACTCAATGGTCCGCATTTCGTCGTTCCAGGCGACACGTGACGCATGGAAGTCGATGGAGTGACCCACCTTGCCGTCGTTGACGAGCGTGACGTTGAACAAGTCGCCCACCTTGCCGCGGAGGATGGTGCCGGGAACCTTGCCGTCGAAGGTCCACATCATCTGAGTGACCCCGGGCGCCACCTCGATCTCTTCCTCGGTGGCGTGCATCTCGACATCGTGGACCGTGCCACCCGGCGCAGGCGCGAGGGTCGGATCGTACGGCTTCCAGTTCGCTTCAGGTTCGGCCGTGGCGTCGATCTCGGCGCCCCCGCTCGTCGCCGTCGCAGGCGTGCCTGCAGCTGCGGGCGCACTTCCGGTGATCTGGATGGCCATCACCATCCCGGACTCCTTGTGTCCGGCGACGGTGCACCATGCCTCGGTCGCGGAGTCGAACGGGCCGATCGTGATCGTCTCGCTGGTCCCGGGCTCCAACATTCTCGTGCCCTCGGTTCCCTCCACCTTGAGGTCGTGCGCCATCATTCCGTCGTTCGTCACGGTAAGCACCAGCTTCTGACCGACCTCAGCGTCGATCGAGGCAGGGGTGACCTTGAATTCCGTCAACGACACCGCGACCTTCTTGGACTCGACGGACGAAGTGGAACTGCCAGCCCGCCCGTTGGGAAGCCAGAGCCCGGCAAACGCGAGCATGATCGCCACACCTGCAAGACCGACCGAGAGCACCCAGCCCCCAGCACTGATGTCGGCCTGGCGTCGTTGAGTGTCATTCATTTCGGTCCTCGATTCCTATGCCCTATTCAGGTTCCATTAGTCTTATAGTGCAGAACTAGAGGAGAAGGTCCCAACTGTCATGCTCGTACGGCCTGCCGGTCAGAAACGTCGGATTGAACGCCCGGAGAGCGCCTCTATCGCCAGCTCGACGAACCAACTCTCCCCGTGAAGCGCCCACGGCACGACGTGCAGCCGTTCCAACTCCTGCGAGTGGCGAGGCGGCAAAGCCACCATCCGGCCCGTCGCCAACACGCTCCATCCGCTGTGTTCGAACCTGTCGAACTGGTCGACCTCGAGACACGCCCAAGCACCATTTTGCGCGGCGCGCAGCTTGTCCC
>CAZVVS010000655.1:0-2302 GCA_964630585.1 uncultured Gordonia sp. | reverse complement strand
ACGAGCACGCCATCCGCCGCCCGTTCCAAGGCTTCAACGGCCTGTCCCGAACTATAGCCAGGAGCCGCAGCACCCAACACCAGCGCCGTATTATACCCGTTAAAGTGGTTCACGGGATCCGGCCCGCTCTGATATTCCGGCGTCACCACCGTGTCGAGCGGCACCATGTTCACGTCGCGTCCGCTTTGCGCACGCACATAGACTTTTGAAAGATCCTGCGGGGTCGATCGATACTCGGCATCGGCTTCAGTCTGCACGTGATACACCCGACCGAATTTCACGAAATCGTTGATGTAATAATTCCCGAAGTAGGCTTGGAGCGTATCAAAGATATCCGAAATCGGAATACCCAAGGCCTTTGCCCGCTCCCGATTGACGTCGGCATAGAGCCTGGGCGAGGACACTCGAAAATTCGTCCCGGCACGCCCGATCGCCGGCTCTTTCTGCGCCCGTTCGACGAACTGTTGCGTCACCATGGCGAACTTCTTGAAATCCCCGCTGCTCGGGTCCTGAATCTGTGCGGAAAACCCTCCCACCGCGCCGACCCCGCGAATCGACGGCGGATTAAATGCGAGGAGCAACGCCTCTGGAATTTTCGCAAACTCTCCGTACGACGCCCCGATGAGCGACTTGGCGTCAGCCTGCGGCCCTTTCCGTTCATCCCACAACACCAATGGAACAAACATCGTCGCGGAGTTCGACCCTCGGGTACCGAACACGAAATTCTGCCCGGTTAACGCATCCGTGGAGTGAACCGCCGGAAACCCCTCAAAAAATCCCTCGATCCGCTCAAGCACTGAAATGGTCCGCTGAACCGACGCCCCGTCCGGCAATTGCGCGACCACGATAAAATAGCCTTGATCTTCTTCCGGCAAGAAACTCTTCGGCAGCTTCTGGATGAGTCCGACGCACGCAATGAGTAACAGCCCGAACACCACCATCACACGAATCGGACGAGTCATGAGTCCGGTGATGGCGCTCACATACCCGTGCTGCGTTCGGCCGAACAGACGATCGAAAAGATCCCAGAACTTACCCCGTTTCCCATGCTGGGGCGTGAGCACGACACCACAGAGCGCAGGGCTCAGGGTCAAAGCCACAAATCCGGACACGGTGACTGAAATCGCGATCGTCGCGGCAAATTGCTTGTAGAGCGCCCCGGTGATCCCGCCGATAAACCCGACCGGAGCAAAGACCGAGACCAAAACCAACACGATCGCAATGATCGGTTCCGTCACTTCATTCATGGCCCGCTTGGCCGCGATCTTCGCGGAAACCCGCCCCTCACGCATGGGGCGTTCGACGTTCTCCACGACTACGATGGCATCGTCCACCACGATCCCGATCGCCAACACCATCCCGAAAAGGGTGATCGTATTGATGGAGAACCCACGCGCATAGAGTCCGACAAAGGTTCCGATCAATGACACCGGGACAGCCACCGTGGGAATAATGGTGGCGCGCCAGGTCTGCAAAAAGAGATACACGACGAGCACCACCAGTACCATCGCTTCCGCCAGCGTCTTGACGACTTCTTTGATCGAAATTTCGATGAACTTCGTGGTGTCATACGGAGTGTCATACGACACGCTTTGAGGAAAGCTCTCGGCCAACTCATCCATCTTCGTGCGAATACGGCTCACGGTATCGAGCGCGTTCGCCTCAGGAGACAAGAACGTCAGGATAAACGTCGTCGGCTTGCCGTCCTGCCGTCCCTCCAAACCATAGGCTTGAGCCCCAAGCTCGATGCGTGCCACGTCTTTCAGGCGAACGATCGACCCGTCGGGAAGAGCACGTACGATCAGCTCTTCAAAATCTTTCACCTCGGTCAGACGACCCTTCGTAATGATGGGGATCGTGAGTTCGGTCCCTTTCGGAGCGGGCTCTCGTCCGATCGTTCCCGAAGGGTAGTCTCGATTCTGTTCGCGGATGATCGTCGTAATGTCGCTTGGGGTCAGATTCAACTTGGCCATCTGCAACGGATTGATCACGATCCGCATGCTGTAACTCTGCTGGCCGAATACCTGCGCATCCCCGACGCCTTTGATCCGCTTTAACTCATCCACGATTCGAAGCGTGGCGTAATTCGAAAGGAACACGGCGACATGACGAGGATCGGTCGAATACAGCGCCACGACCAAGACAAGATCCGGAGACATCTTTTTGACGGAAATACCCTGACGAATGACTTCCGGAGGCAACTGCGGTTCGGCAAGCTTCTCACTATTCTGCGTCTGCACCTGGGCGATGTCGGGATTGGAGCCGATCTCAAACGTCAATATGATGGTGACGTGCCCATCGT
>CAZVVS010000654.1:0-2305 GCA_964630585.1 uncultured Gordonia sp. | reverse complement strand
CCGAGGATGTCGCCCGCCTGCATGGCGAGTGAGACGCGCGACACAGCCTTCCGGCGCCCGAAGTGACGCGACAGCTCGGTGAGGTCGACGCGGTCGAAGTCGAAGGTCACGAGACGCGGGCCGCAGCGGCGCCGGTCGTCCCCGCCGGTTCGGGTGCGGCGCCGTCTTCCTCGAGGGCGCCGTAGACATGTTCGAGCGCCTGGAGCAGTTCCTCGCGCCGGGCGCTGTATCGCGGGCCGTCTATCTTGCCGCGGCGATGGTCCTGCTCGAGGCGCACCAGGTCCTGCAGCATCTTCTCGCGGCGGCTGATGAGCCGCTTGCGCTCGGACGCGCGGTCGGCTCCCCCGTCGGTCCTGGTCGCGGCCCAGAAGCCGATGACGACGATGACCCCGGCAAGGATGAGGGCGATGTTGCGCGGTGCGGCACTGTGGTGCGGCAAACCCGACAGCGTGATGGTGAGAGGGCTGCCGGCGTTCAACGCCGCGCCTGCGCCGATGAGGACGGCGGTCCCTTCGGTGACCGTGTCCTGCACGCGATCGAGCTGGGGTGACGACAGCGACATCGCCCCTTCCTTCTTGGCCAGCACGATCGGCTCCGGCATGTTCGCCGGGAAGACCTGCGAGAACGAGACGGTGCCGCTGGTCACCGGGAACTCCGCAGCCACCTGGATGGCGGTCGTGCCGGGCGGGAACGGGCCGGCCACCGTGACGTCGCGTCCGCTGTTGCTGGCCAGTGGCGACGAGCCCTGGATGACGGTGGTGTTCGTGGCGTCGGCCGGCATCGAGAACACGAACGGCTTCTCCGGGTTCACCGGACTGGTCGAGCCGTTGACGATGTCGAGGATGTAGTAGACCGACAGCGTGCCGTCGGCCGGCTCGATGACGATGCGCGACTCGCCGGCGATCGTGACCGCACCCGTGACCGCCGGCGCAGCGGGGGCCGCCGGCGCCTTCGCGGCTCCGGGGTCGGTGGCCACCAGCAGCATGCGGACACCGCCCTGCGGCTGCACGTTGAACGGCTGGGAGTCGAGGCGCTTGCCGTCGACAACCGTCGAGAACGTAACCGGGCTGCCGGGCACGATGTTGTCGAACTGCGCCCGCCCCTGGTCGTCGGTGTTCACCGAGGTGACCTTGTCGCCGATCCGCATCTCGACCGGGTTGCCGACGATGGGGTTGGACAGGTCGCCGCGGATGACGCGCACCGAGACCGACCCCACCGGCAGGTCGTCGACCGGGCGCGGGATACCCGACATCTGCGCCATGTCCGGCATCTGCGCCGTCGCGGTCCGGCCGCCGGCCAGGAGGGCCAGCACCAGGAGAACGACGACAGCAGCGATGTGGGAGCGACGGATGGTGACGGCGGGGCTCATGCGAGGCGCTCCCCGCAGTTCTTGCAGAAACGCGCGTCGGCGTCGTTCGACGTCGAGCACTTCGGGCAGGCGCGCTCGGCGTGGGCCGACGCCTTCACGTCGGCCGACGTGCCGAGCCGCTTCACCACGTCCGCCTCGATCTTCGCCCGGTAACCGGACCCGGCATCGAGCTGGCGGATGAGGCGACCGGCGCGGGCGCGCAGGCGGACGGACATCTCGTTGAAGTCCTCTTCCGACATCTTGCCCATCGCGCGGTCGAACTCGAGCTCCTTGATCGTGCGCAGCGTGTTCGCCTTCTCCTGCTCGAGCGCGGCACGCGTGCGCTCGCCGATGACGGCACTGCGATCGTCGTGTTCGGTGACGAGCGGACGCAGCGCGCGCAGCGCCGCGATGCCCACCAGCGTGGTGGTGGCCATCAGCAGCGACAGCAGCAGGACAGCCATGACACCCTGCCCCCTGATGAGGAAGGTGACGGCCGTCGCGCACCCGAGACCGGCGAGAAGGAAGAACTGCCAGGGATGCATCCCTGGCTCGGTGGAAGCGTCCGGTCGTGGCCGGCGGTCAGTCGAGGTTTCGGAGCTCATCGTCGAGGCGCTCGTTCAGTTCGGGATCGGCGGAGGCGGTCCCGGCGGGTTCCGCGTCCTCCTTCCGGTTGTTCCTGGACCAGCGGATCGCGACGAAGCCGACGGCCGCCGCCGCGCCCACTCCCACCGACCACGGCAGGAGCCATGCGAGGCGATTGAACCCCTCGTCGAGCGGCGCACCCAGCGGTTCCTGGCTGCCGTAACGCTCGACCGCCCAGTTCCGGATCTGGTCGCGGTTCTTGCCGAGTGCGACCTGCTGCGCCAGTTCGGCCCGCATCTCGGCAGCGGTGCCGCAG
The DNA here is from genome assembly GCA_964630585.1 of uncultured Gordonia sp. GTDB lineage: Bacteria > Actinomycetota > Actinomycetes > Mycobacteriales > Mycobacteriaceae > Gordonia. The sequence goes on along the minus strand of CAZVVS010000654.1, from coordinate 56 downwards.
GTGCACTCGGACAGGGGATAGTGTGGACAGTCGCCGCAGATGCAGACCAGTTCCCG
>CAZVVS010000653.1:0-2312 GCA_964630585.1 uncultured Gordonia sp. | reverse complement strand
GTCATCGCGTTCGTCGGGAAAGAGGCCTACCGCCGGGAGCTGGCCACGTCCTACTCGGCACGGACCGTGTCCGCGCAGGTCTATGTGGCCTCCGGTTTCGGCGAGTCGACCACCGACCTCGCTTGGGACGGCGACGCGCTGATCACCGAGAACGGCACCCTGCTGGCCCGCAGCACGGCGTTCGCCACCGTCGACCAGACCATCACCGCCGACGTCGACCTCGACCGGCTGCGCCAAGAGCGCGCGCGGATGATCAGTCTGCGCGACCAGGTCGGGGACTACGCGGCGAGCCTGCGCGAACTGCGCCGTGTCCCGGTCACCGTCGGCGCCCGGCCCGACCTCGGCCCGCTGCGCCGCCTGGTCGCGCCGTTCCCGTTCGTCCCGCCGTCGGGCCCCGACCGCGACGAGCGCTGCCGCGAGGTCGGCAACATCCAGGTGCAGGGGCTGACGCAACGCCTGCGCTCCAGCGGTATCGAGCGCATCGTGATCGGTGTGTCCGGCGGGCTGGATTCAACGTTGGCGCTGCTCGTCGCCGTCGACGCGTTCGACCGGATGGGCCTGCCCCGCAGCAACATCCTCGCCTACACGATGCCCGGGTTCGCCACCGGCGAGGCCACCCGATCGCGCGCCCTGGAGTTGATGGACGCGCTGGGCGTGACCGGGTCCGAGATCGACATCCGGCCCGCCTGCCGGCAGATGCTCGCGGACTTGAACCACCCCGTCGCGAACGGCGAAGAGGTCTACGACACCACCTTCGAGAACGTGCAGGCCGGACAGCGCACCTCATTGCTGTTCCGGCTGGCCAACGAAAACGGTGCATTGGTGCTGGGCACCGGCGACCTGTCCGAGTTGGCGCTGGGCTGGTGCACCTACGGCGTCGGCGATCAGATGTCGCACTACAACGTCAACGGCTCGGTCCCCAAGACCCTGATCCGCCACCTCATCCGGTGGATGATCGACACCGAACTGCACGACGCGAAGACCGCTGCAGTACTCACCGAGGTCGTCGAGGACGTGATCTCCCCCGAACTCGTGCCGCCCGGCGCGGACGGCGCCATCCAGAGCACCGAGGACGCTGTCGGCCCGTACGAGCTGCACGATTTCTTCCTCTACTACGTCACCCGCTTCGGCTACCGCCCGAGCAAGGTCGCCTACCTGGCGCGTCAGGCGTGGTCGGACTCCTACGACGGCGCGACGATCGACAAGTGGCTGACCGTGTTCCTCAAACGGTTCATGGCCAACCAGTTCAAGCGCACCGCGATGCCCAACGGGCCGAAAGTCGGTTCGGGCGGCTCACTCTCGCCGCGCGGCGACTGGCGCTCACCGTCGGACGCGACCGCGCGACCCTGGCTCGACGACCTGCGCTGAGCCGATACGATTCACCGATGTCCACACCCCGATTCACCGCTGCCGAACTCGACGAGGCGTTCGCGGGATTCCAGGCAGTCGTCGCCGAAGTCGCCCAGACCCGCGACTGGGACCGGTGGGCCGACCAGTTCACCGTCGACGCCGACTACGTCGAACACGCGATGGGCACGTTCAAGGGGCGCGAACAGATCCGCAAGTGGATCAACAAGACGATGCACTCGTTCCCCGGCAGCCATATGACCGGCTACCCGTCGCTGTGGCACGTGGTCGACGCCCCCACTTCCCGGGTGATCTGCGAAGTCGACAACCCGATGCGCGACCCCGGCGACGGCACGATCATCACGGCGACGAACATCACCATCCTCACCTATGCCGGTGACGGCCTGTGGAGCCGCGAAGAGGACGTGTACAACCCGTTGCTGTTCGGTACCGCGGCCATGCAATGGTGCCGGAAGGCCGCCGAGTTGGGCACGATCGACGCTCCCGCCCAGGAATGGATGGACACCGTCGGCGTGATGTTCGACCGCGGCTGAGCCAGAACCGGCACGACGACGAGGTCTGCCCGAGCGACTTGGGTCGGTGCTGGTCGTGACGTACCCTGGACATGATTGACAGAAGTATGCGTCCGGGTTTGTGCCCGGATACGACCCCAAATCTGTTCGGAGGACTCAGACCATGGCACGCACCCTCACACAGCTCGAGCTGCTGCAGGAACTAGCCCCGGTCGCCGAGGACAACGTCAACCGGCACCTCAAGCACGCCCGCGACTGGAACCCCCACGACTACGTCCCGTGGGACGAGGGCCAGAACTTCGCGGCTCTCGGCGGCACCGACTACGACCCCGAGCAGTCACAGCTCGACGAGGTCGCCAAGGCGTCGATGATCACCAACCTGCTCACCGAGGACAACCTGCCCTCCTACCACCGCGTGATCGCCGACAACTT
>CAZVVS010000652.1:0-2321 GCA_964630585.1 uncultured Gordonia sp. | reverse complement strand
TCATCCATCCGGTGATCATTGCTGCATTCCTCGCGAGTATTGCGCTGAACTGGGGAAACGACGCGCGGAACCTTGTTGCGCTGGCCGGAGCGGGTTACGTGCTCGCCGTTCTGCTCCCGACGGCCATCTGGTTCGTCCCGGAATTGCTGCGCCTGATCAACCCGGAAACCGGCCTCCCGTCGGAGCAGTGGCGGCGGCGTGCCAAGCGCTGGGAAGCGTTGAGTCTGGCCCGCGGAGTGGTCGTGTTGACACTGATCGTGCCGCTGCTGATCGCCGTCGACATCCGGGGGTGAACCAGGGCACAGTCGAATCGTGGATTTTCGACGGCAACGGGTTGACACGTACGATGGTCTCGAAACCGTAACGAACACTGCCGCCGGTTTGAGGTGGCAGCGGATCCCGGGAGACTCCCTTTATGACTTCGCGTTCCAGGCGCACGCTCAGCGCGTCCGTCGTCGCCGGTGCGACGGCGGTCGCGCTGGTCGCCGTTCCCACCGGTGCGCATGCCGCCCCCTCGCGCGACGGCCTCGACCCGGCGACCGCGCGGACCATCGACGATTATGTGAAGCAATTCCCCGGCGACAAGGAGTCCAACCGTCCGCCGGACGGCGCCTGCCGCGGCACCTCGAATTCGTGGTCGTGGGGCGTGGGACCGCTCTGGACGGGCAAGACCTTCCGCAAGGGCATGGTCGTGAACCGGGGCCTGGGCAATCAGACGGGCTTCCTCGGCCAGGTGAAGCGGATCGGTAAGCGCACCTGGAAGATCGACTACCAGCCGATGACCGTCAATCACAACGTCGTCGTCGACATCCTGCACAAGAGGCCGTGGGGCTACCAGGGCGAGATCTACGCCTGGGGCATCTACGCCGGCGACTTCCAGCTGCACTGCCCCAAGTCGATGATGAAGAAGAAATCGACCAAGACGACAAAGTCGAGCACGACGAGCAAGGCCAAGAAGAAGACCGAGAGCAGTTCGGACGACACCTCGTCGCGGACCACCGAATCGTCGCGTACGTCGCGCGACGGCGAGTCCGAGTAGATGAACCAGCAGGGGGCTGCTCGGCTGCTCGTCGGTACCGTGGTCGGGGCTGTCGCGGCCGGGGGCCTGGTCACCGGGGTCAGTGCGCCCGCGTCCGCGGTCCCGGGCCAGAACATCGTCGACTCCGCCAAGTTCGCGACACCCGGCGGGCACGGCAACTTTCGCTGGCGTTACTCCTCGTCGCAGAAGCGCCTCTGCGGCATTTACCCGACGGGTCGCAGCTACACCGTCCGCTGTGCCGCGCGCATCCCGTCGTCGGATGAGTCCGGGCAATCGGACTACAACACCATCGAGATCGGGCGCAGCGGCGTGCGGCGCACGACGACCGACGGTGAGACCTACCCAGGCGCCAAGCGGTTGTGGCCGGGACAGACGATCTCGGTAGTCGGGATCACGTGCACCGCGTTCAAGCGCGCGACGATCACGTGTGAGACCCGCAAGGGGGCCTTCCGCATCGTCGGCGGCGTCGCGAAGCGGCCTGTCCGCGGTTCAGCGCAGGGCTGACAATCGCCGCGCCGCCTCGCGCAGCGAGTCGTCGTGCTTGGCGAAGGCGAACCGCACCAGGTGACGCCAGGGCTGCGCGTCGTCGACGAAGGCGATGACCGGGACGGCGGCCACCCCGATCCGCGCGGGTAGTTCACGGCAGAAGCGGGCGGCATCGTCGACGCCGAGCGGGCGCGGATCGGCGCACACGAAATAGGTCGCCTCGCTGCGGTGGACGGCGAATCCGGCGTCGCGCAGCGCCGTCGACAGGATGTTGCGCTTGTGCTGCAGCGCTGCGGCCGACTCTGCCACCCAGTCCAACTCGGTGTTCAGGGCGTGCGCGACCGCCGGCTGGAACGGCCCGCTGCCGACGTAGGACATGAACTGCTTTGCTGCGCGCGCAGCCGTCACCAGGGGCGTCGGGCCCGACACCCAGCCGACCTTCCAGCCGGTGCAGTTGAACGTCTTCGCCGCGCTCGAGATCCGCAAGGTTCGCTCACGCATACCGGGCAGCGTCGCGATCGACCGGTGCGTGCGGCCGTCGAACAGCAGGTGCTCGTACACCTCATCGGAGATGGCGACGACGTCGTGTTCCTGGCACAGCGCGGCGATCGCGGCCAGGTCGTCGTCGGAGAACACCGTGCCGGTCGGGTTGTGCGGTGAGTTGACGATGATGGCGGCCGTCTTGGGCCCGAATGCTTGCGCCAGACGGTCGCGGTCGATGCGGAAGCCGTCCCCGTCGGGGACCATCGGCACGGTGCGCCGCGTCGCGCCGGCCATGGCGACGGTCGCCGCGTAG
>CAZVVS010000651.1:0-2326 GCA_964630585.1 uncultured Gordonia sp. | reverse complement strand
CCAGGCTCGCGATGAGCACGACCGCGAGCGTCGCTCCAGCGCCCAGCATCTTGCCGAGGCCGTAGCTCGACCTCGACACACGACGAGAGAAGATCAGACGGCCCAGACCGTCCGACTGGTCATCAACCAGGCTGAGGTGGCCCAGCACCACGGCGAGGAGCGCTCCGATCAGCGGTATGTAGATCGCCATGTTCGACAACAGCGACAGTGTCGGTTTCAGGAGGAACGGATTCGGCGGTGCCGGCTTCCCCTCCGCCTTGAGGAGCTGAACCGCCTCGTTGTACACCCGCAGGATCGTCTGGTGGCTGGACCAGCCGATGAGGCCAGCAAGCGCCGTCATCACCATCAACACGGTGAGTAGCCCGACGAACAACTTCTGACGGCGCAGGGACTGAACCTGCTGTACCGCAATCGCAGCGATCATGACGGTACCGCCTGCATCAGTGCGTAGACATCCTCGAGAGATGCCTCGTTCGGGAAACGTCTCGTGGTTTCGGCAATGGAATCCTTGTAAACGAGGTTGCCGTGGTTGAGCACTCCGATGGTCGTGCACACCTTCGCGACCTCACTCAACATGTGCGTGTTCATGAACACGGTCATGCCGAGGTCGCGGTTGAGGCGCAGAATCGTCTCGCGGAGCTGGCGCACACCGAGCGGATCCAGGCCGGCGGTCGGTTCATCGAGGAACAAGACCTTTGGCCTATGCAACACTGCCTGCGCGATTCCGATCCGCTGGCGCATGCCGGTCGAGAACGAACCCATTCGAAGATTCGCGAGCTCCGCGCACTCCAGGTAGTCGAGAGTCTCGGCGACCGCTTTGCGTGGGTTCGCAACGCCCGACAACTTCGCGAAGAACTCGAGGTTCTCGCGGGCTGTCATGTGGCCGTACAGCCTGACGTCAGCCGGGAGGTAGCCGATGCACCGGGTGACGTCGGCACGATCGGCGACGACGTCGAAGCCGCAGACTCGGGCAGTTCCGCCCGTCGGCTCGATCAGGGTCGTCAAGATGTTGATCGCCGTCGTCTTCCCCGCACCGTTGTGCCCAAGGAACCCGAACACCTCGCCCGACTCGATGGTCAGATCGATGCCGTGCAACACCTCGACCTCCTCGTAGGTGTGCCGCACTCCTCTGAGTTCAATCGCAGCGGTGGTCATCGCGTCTCCTTCGTTCGGTGAAGCCATCAAGCCGAGGATTCGAACTCCTCGCCACATGACCCGTGTACGGACGAACGTACGGAGGCGACTGCAAGACGAGGGGTGCGTCCTCGCAAGGCGACGGTTAATCAGGGAGACCGGAGCACATCCAGTGACAGGCTTCGATCAGTGCGACCATCCGCAAGCGAAGAGTGAATGCGTGTTGGCTCCGATGAACGACGCGATGCGGCGCCAGACGGGAACGGTCGTTCCAGGATGTTGGCTCATGGCGGGACCGTAGGTCGGTGCTGCTGAGGTCACGCTGAGAGCGTCCGGGGCAGGGACACAGTGAACGTTGCGCCTCCCGAAGGCCCGTCGGCGAGGGTGACGGTTCCACCTGCGTCGGTGACGAGGTCGCGAACGATGGCGAGGCCAAGGCCCGCGCCGCCGTCGGGTCGTGAGCGGTGATCGTCCAGTCGCACGAACGCTTCGAAGACGCGTTCCCGATGCTCGAGGGGAACCCCTGGTCCGTCGTCGGCCACCGTGATGCTTGCGGTGTCCGCGTCGTGTTGGATCGACACGTCGACTCGGCTGTTGGCGTGGCGCGTGGCGTTTTCGAGGAGGTTCGCCACGATGCGTCCGATGGGCTGGGCGTCGGCTTGGATGACCACGCTCGGGAGCGGTTCTGCGAGATGAATCAACGCTTGGGCTTCGGCGCTGAGGTGTTCCAGTTCGCCGCGTACCAACGGCCCGAGTTCGACAGGGCCAGGGGGCCGGCGCTCTGAGGCGTGTTCAGTTCTCGCGATGAGGAGCAGGTCATCGACCAGTCTCGCCATTCGCTGGTTCTGCGCGGCGACATCACTGCCGACCTCGGTCCAGTCAGCCTGGTCGGGGTACCGTCGGGCGACGTCGAGTGCGGCGGCCACGTTGGCAACGGGGGTTCGGAGTTCGTGGGATGCATCGGCGATGAACCGTCGTTGGCGATCCGCAGAGAGTTGCAGGCGTTGGAGCATTGCGTTCAGCGTGACGGCAAGGCGGCCGACCTCGTCGGCGGTGGGAGGTTCGACGACGCGCGCGTCGAGGTTCCCGGCGCTGATGGCGTCGACCTCTTGGCGCATCCGCTCGACCGGGCGTAGCGAGCGACCCACCAGGAGCCAGGTCGCAGCCGCGACCAGCAGCAGGAGGACGGCGG
>CAZVVS010000650.1:0-2331 GCA_964630585.1 uncultured Gordonia sp. | reverse complement strand
TCCGCCGTGTCGGCGATGCTCGCCCCTAAGAATCCGGGTGGACCGGGTAGCGCCCGAATGTTGGTGGCACGACGAACTTCGTCAGTCTCTCGCCTTCCGCACACTTGATCACCCCGGCAAGTCCGCGCGGATTTGAGGCGCAAGTCACGCCGTCTCGGTCGTACGGGCAATCTTTCGTCGGATCGCCACACACTCGGGACCAGCCCAACGCAATGTCACGGGCCTCGCCGCAGGTCATCCCCTGCGAGGCCTTGATCGCGCTCGCGCCGTTGACGTTGGGGCAGTCGGTGACCGTGACGATCTCCACCTGCGGCACGGTCGGGATGTCCTGGTAGGACGAGGTCAATGCGACCCCGGTGTCGTCGCTCGACGACGATCGTGCCGTAAGTGCAATCGGGGCAAGGGTTAAGGGCGGGACCGAAACGCGAGACGTTCACAGGCGCGAACTCGGTCATCGAGCCCTCGGTCGACGTACGCGACGTCGTGCCTACCTGGACCGCAGTTGATCAGAGCGTCCGCCCGACCATCGTGTGCATCGAGAACGTCGCGGCCCGGACCGCCCCGCAGGGAGTCTCTCCCGGCTGCACCAACGACGTCGTCGCGTCCTTGACCGCCACTGAGTAGGTCGGGCCCGGCGTTGCCAGAGAGCTTGTCGTCCCCGGAGCGACCTTCGGCCTCATCAGCGCCATCGTCAAGCTGCACCTGATCTCGGTCAGCGTGGCCGAGCACGACGTCGTTGCCCTCGCCGCCGCGCACTCGACTGAAGTATCCGGAGCCGGTCATCCTCAGCCGGTCCGATCCCGCATTCATGCCGACGCCGACATCCCCGAGCATCGGGCATCGCGCCGCCCTCGGCGTGTCCATCGCGCATTCATCTTCGAACGAAAGCTGAATGCCTTCCGAGTCGGTTACGAGGTAATCACTTCCGAGGGTTGAACCGAGCGCGATGCGGATTGCGTTTGCATCGTCGTCACCGACAACCCCGAGTCCGATGCTTCCGTGATCGGGGTGGAAACCGTGGACGTATGTCGTGCCGAAGGCGGAGGACGACAGAACCGCGAACGAAAGCCCAAGAGCGGCTACGAATAGGGCCTTCACGCCTAAGACCTTAGCCTGCGGTTCCATAGCCTGCGGCAGTCCTGGGACGACCGGAAGGGTCTAACTCGGTCGGGCCGATCCCGATCGCTCGCGCCAGCGGGCAAGGAAGCTGTCGGATCGAGCAGCCCGGGTTGCGCCGACGATCCAACCGATCCCGCCGGTGAAGATGCCGACCAGCAACCATCCCCAACGAGCCTTCGCCACGACGATCGGAAGGCACACGAGTGCGGTCAACCCGATAACGATCCAGACGACCATGCCGATACCCGGTGAGACCTCGAACGCTCTCTCGGCTGCAAGGAGATTGATCATCGGCAGGAAGGCTACAGCGGCTACGGTCGACAGGGGCGAACCTTCAACACACGCACAAACACCGTCGGCGCGCGCCGGTCGCTGGGAGCTAAGACCGCTTTCCCAGGTCTAAGAGTCGGGAGGCGTCGCGTCGCGCTGTAGAGCTACTTCGACGAAGTCCTTGGATGCTTCGGAAGTCCCCGATGTCAACGTCAGCCGTGTGCCGTCGAGCGACCACTGCGGATCGGAGGCGAAGAAGGCTGCGAGGTCTTCGTCCTGCTGCTCGGCGGATTTCTCACAGCCCATCGCGGTTGAAACGACCTTCTCGTCGGCAATGATCAGCTTGTCGGTGGTGATCTCCACGGGACCGCTTGCCGAGTTGCACCTTGCCTGCCAATCGACATGCGATCCTTCGATGCGAACGGTGACCGGGGTCGAGAACGCCGTCCCCTGCTCCCGTACACCGGCGGTCGAGACGTACGTCCCGACCAGCGCTGCCTTGTCGACCGGTGCGGTCGTCGTGTCGGTCACGGTGTCGTCGCTCGACGACCCGCACGCAGTGAGCGTCGCGGCAACGAACGCCGCGACGACTATTCCTGTCGCTCTCCCCATCCGCCGAAGGCTATCTGTCGGGTGTCGCATCTCTCGGTACTACGTGCGAGATCACGATTCGTCACGCCTCTCCGCCCCGGTCGGACAGCGGGTCGGACGCCACCTTCGCCAGCCCCTCGTGCCGTCAGCTTGCCGGCGTGCCGCCACCAGGGAAGGCGGGCGGCGTCGACACGATCGACAACCTCGTGCCCGCCCGCCGGTCCTGCGACCGGCGTAGGGGCGGCTAGGCCGCGCTGGGGGAGTGTCCGGTCTCCCGATCGAAAGAATCGTCAGGGCGACTGGACCGCGAACCCGCAGCCGGCTGTCTTCTCGCGGTCCTTGTAGACGACC
>CAZVVS010000649.1:0-2337 GCA_964630585.1 uncultured Gordonia sp. | reverse complement strand
CCACCACCCGAGAGGCCGGTACCGGCCGACACGGTGCGCGACGTCGGGACCTTGCCGTCCAGCGCTGATTGCGTGGCGGTGCTGATCGGCTTGTCGACGTCCGGCGTGTTGTCGACCGCGCCGAGCCCCACATCACTCTTGCCCAGCACCACGACACCGGTCTGGCTGTTGACCGAGGAGACGGGGGCGGCCGGCGTTTCCATCTGCACCCAGTCGCCCGCATCCGACGGATCGTCGCCCTGCAAAATCCACGTCGACGCCGGGGACGCCTGCACCGCAACGTCACCGGTCTGACACGTCAAGGCCAAGCGCGCCGCCTGGTCGGCGACCACGAACGTTTCGGTGATGGCGATCGCCGGAAGCTGGCTCGACGGCACCTTGCCGCCCACCAGATCAGCCTTATCGGCCCATCCGTTGACCACCATGTGATCCCAGGTGCCGCCCACCTCACCGGCGGTGTTGGACAGCTTCACCACACCCGCCCCGGCGGTGGTGGCGTTCGGCAGGTCGCCGGTCACGACTTCCTGCGCCTGTCCAGCCCAGTACTCTGCTTCGTCCGCCGACGTGGCGGCGTTGCCCTCCGACGTGGCGGCGTTCGATGCCGACGACGACGCATTGCTAGCGCTGGTGGCGGCGTTGCTCTCCGAGGTGGCGGCGTTCGCCTCCGACCCCGACGCTGCCGACGCCGAGGATGACGCCGCCGATGCGGACCCGGCCGCTGCCGAGGCGCTGCCGCTCGCCGACGATGCCGAGCCCGCTGCCGCCGACGCACTACCGGCCGCCGCCGTAGCCGCATCCTCCGCGTCCTCCTGGGCGGCCTCCGCCGCCTCCTGGGCGTCCTGCGCTACACCCGCCGCCGTCGTCGCGGTCGACGCCGCACCCGACGCCGTGGACGCCGACCCCGATGCAGCCACCGCAGAATCCGATGCAGACCCAGCCGACGAGCTAGCAGCCGACGCCGAGCCCGCCGCTGCCGACGCGCTACCCGACGCCATCGACGCCGAGCCCGACGCGGCAGCCGAAAGCCCGTCAGCGTCCTCCGCGCTGTCAGCAGCCTCCTCCGCCGACGTCGCCGCATTCGACGCGCTGGTGGCCGCGTTCGTTTCGCTGATCCCCGCCGCCGATGCCGCACTCGATGCGGTGGTCGCCGACTCCTCCGCGTCCTCCGCCGACCCGGCCGCGTTGGATTCCGACGTCGCCGCCGCCGACGCCGACCCGGCCGCGTCACTAGCCGACGTGGCAGCAGCCGACGCCGAACCCGACGCGGCGCTGGCACTGCCCGCCGCCGCGCTCGCGCTACCCGCAGCAGCCGACGCGGCAGCCGACGCCGCCGAGAGTGCCGGAACCGTCACCTGCTCCGGTGACGGCGCCGACGACATCGTGAACACCAAATCATCACCCGAGATAGAAACCCCGCTGATCCCACGGCCCGGCGGTCCCTGCTCACCACGAAAATCAGAGCCATCCTCCTCGGCGGGCCACGCCGACCCCGACCACACATACACTTTGCCGGTCGCCGTCACCAGATACGGCGCCCCGGAATCCTCAGGCCCCAGATCGTCGGGCAGCTCCGCATAGGTCGGCACAGCAGCCGCCAACTCGATGCCGGTGCCGTCGAGGCCGCGCACCACCAGCACCTCCACACCGGGAGGCACCGCCACATCGACGGTCGACGTGCCGCCGACGTTCACGTCGAGCAGCACATGCCCGGCCGACCAATCAAGCGGCGTCGACACGCACAATCACCCCCTCCGACACCACCTGCGGGAACCCGCCCGTCGTCGGCGGGGTCACCACATACAGGCGGAACGTCTGCCCGTTCTCCCAGTCCGGGGTGTCGGTGTATTCGATGTGCGCCGCAAAGTCGGCGCCGTCAATCGTCACCGGGATCGTCGGGAAGTCGCCGGCCGCACCCACCCGGAAATAGGCGGTCGACCCGTCCGGTGGCGGCCACGGCGCCTTCGTCGCCGCGTCACGAAACGTGCCGGTCAAGTCGTAGTCGGAGCCGTCACGCACGGTGAAATCCCGCTGCGCAACCTCCGGAGCCCAATCAGCCATCAGCCAGTCTCCCTTCGAGTTGTTCGACCCGCCCTGCGAGTTCTTTCACGACCTGCCCGAGCGCCACCAGCGACTGCATCAACCGTTCGATCCGCGCGTCGTCGGTGGCTTGCTGGGCGACGCGGGCACGCAGCTCCGCCATTTGCGGGGCGCTCGGCGCCCACGGCTCCCGCTTCGGTCGTTCCGGTCGGGCGCCGTCGGCGCGGGCGCGGAATGGGTTGTTGCTGTTAAACCGTGTGGTCATACGGTTGTACCATCATGTCGCCTTATCCACGCATC
>CAZVVS010000648.1:0-2359 GCA_964630585.1 uncultured Gordonia sp. | reverse complement strand
CATTGCGCGGCGCGCCCGGCGTCGATCCGCTCACCGTGGGCAACGACAACGTCAGCGCCGTGATGCGCCCCTAGCTCGTCGGCGGCGCCGTGATTCGCCCGCGCCTCGTCGGGTAGCGTTAGCAGTCGTCCCCATTCCTTCCTCAGGAGTATTGCCATGTCCACACGCGACTCGGGCGGTCTGCCCCCGGAGAACGCGTCCTACGCGGCCGCGGGCGTCGACATCGATGCCGGGGAACGCGCTGTGGAGCTCCTCGCCCCGCACGCCAAGCGGGCCACGCGCCCCGAGGTCGTCGGCGGCATCGGTGGCTTCGCCGGACTGTTCGCGCTCAAGGGCGACTACCGCGAGCCGCTGCTGGCCTCGTCGAGCGACGGCGTCGGCACCAAGCTGGCCGTCGCGCAGGCGATGGGCCGCCACGACACCGTCGGTCGCGACCTCGTCGCCATGGTCGTCGACGACCTCGTGGTCTGCGGTGCCCAACCGTTGTTCCTGCAGGACTACATCGCCATCGGCAAGGTCGTACCGGAGATCGTCGCCGAGATCGTCAAGGGCATCGCCGACGGTTGTGTCGACGCGGGATGCGCGCTGCTGGGCGGGGAGACCGCCGAACACCCCGGGCTCATGGCCGACGGCCACTACGACATCTCCGCGACCGGGGTGGGCGTGGTGGAGGCCGACGAGGTGCTCTCGGCAGATCGCGTCCGTGCCGGCGACGTCGTGATCGCGATGGCATCGTCGGGCCTGCACTCCAACGGCTATTCGCTGGCTCGCAAGGTGTTGCTGGAGTGGGGCCACATGGACCTCAACGGCCACGTCGAGGAGCTCGATCGCACGCTCGGCGAGGAACTCCTGGAGCCGACGCGGATTTATGCCCGTGACTGTCTGGCCCTGATCGCTGAGGCCGAAGTGCGGACTTTTGCCCACGTCACCGGTGGCGGCCTTGCCGACAACCTTTCGCGTGTGTTGCCTCCCGGCGTTGTCGCCGAGCTGGAACGCTCGAGTTGGTCCCCGGCGCCGATCTTCGCGCTGATTGCGCAGCGCGGGCGGGTATCGCGCGAGGAGATGGAGCGCACCTTCAACATGGGGGTCGGCATGGTCGCGATCGTCGCGCCCGAGGACACCGACCGTGCTCTCGCAGTGCTGACCGCGCGCCACATCGACAGCTGGGTGCTGGGCACCATCAAATCGGGCGGTCGTGACGCCGCCAAGGGGAAGACCGGCGTTGCGACGCTGGTCGGCGAGCACCCGCGCTTCTAGGGGCCGCCGCTGTTGGCTCGGCTGGAGCGCAGCGCTTCACACCACCCGCGCGTCAAGGCGCGGAGGTGCCCGGGGGTCTAGCAGGTGGGAAATTCCTGACGCGGTGTGTCAGGCGTGACGCCATTCATCCTCGTCGGCCCAGTTGTCCACCGGATCCGAGTGCGGGGTGTCGTCGCCGGAGAGCTCGCGCTGCAGTCTCTCCAGGTCCGTCTGGTGCGTCGAGTACTTGAGTTGACGTGCAACCTTGGTCTGCTTGGCTTTTGCCCGGCCGCGGCCCATTTGGGACCCCCTCGCACAATTCCGGGGCGGCCACAATCCGCTAGTGGCGGCCCCGTGATTCAGTAGGAATATCTGTCGTGGGACCCAGTCTAGCCTGAACCGTCGCTGAATGCGGCCTTCGGGGCCCGCCAGCGATTCCGGCGTTTCCGGCTCAGCGGTTGCGCAGTCGGTCGATGGCTTCCCGGCCGGCCTGCGGATGGGTGTCGGCGACGACGGAATCGGGGTCGACGCGCACCGCTACCGACTCGTCGTCGACGGTGACGGCCAGTTGGGTGGTCTCGTCGACACCGCGTTTGACCAGCGCCAGGGCAATCGGGCCGAGTTCGAAATGATCGACGGTGCTTCCGACGCGCCCGACTGCCCGCCCACCGGCCGTTACCGCGTCACCCGGTCGTGGACGTGTGTCGGTACTGCCATCAAGGTGCAGCAGGACGAGGTGGCGCGGTGACCGACCGAGGTTGTGCACGCGGGCCACCGTCTCCTGGCCGCGGTAGCAGCCCTTGTCGAGGTGGACGGCGCCCTGCTCCGCGGGCGACCCGATCCAGTGGACTTCGTGCGGGATCGTGCGGTCGTCGGTGTCGACGGCGACCAGTGGTCGACACGCCGCGATCCGGTGCGCGTGATAGGCCCACGACCCGGCCATCGTCGCCCCGGCCTCGACTAGGGCATGCCAGCGCTGCTGCGCTTCGGTCTCCGGTAGGACAAGGTCGACGACGGGCAGGGCGCGGCCCTCGCCGATCGGCGGCATGATCCGCCAGAAGCCGAGCGGCTCGTCGTCATGGTGGAGCTCGGGAAGGTCGCCGGCGTCGTAAACGGTGGCGCC
>CAZVVS010000647.1:0-2366 GCA_964630585.1 uncultured Gordonia sp. | reverse complement strand
CCGCCTTCAACGTCAGCAGGCGCACCATTTCGATCTCGATCCGCGACTCGGCGATCCAGTCTTGGATGTTGGCACGCGCCGCCAGGGGCTTGCCGAACGTCACGCGCTCGTTGGCGCGTTTGCACATGAGTTCCAGTGAGCGCTCAGCGATCCCGACGGTGCGCATGCAGTGGTGGATGCGACCCGGGCCGAGGCGGGCCTGGGCGATGGCGAAGCCTTCCCCCTCACCGGCCAGCACGTCGGCAGCGGGCACACGGACGTCTTCGAAGGTGATCTCGGCGTGCCCCTCGCGGTCCTGGTAGCCGAACACCGGCAGGTTGCGCACGACGGTAACGCCGGGCGCGTCGATCGGCACGACCATCATGGATTGCTGCCGATGGGTGGCGGCCTCCGGATCGGTCTTGCCCATGACGATCAGCACCTTGCAGTTCGGGTGCATCGCGTTGGAAGCGAACCACTTGCGGCCGTTGAGGATGTAGGAGTCGCCGTCGCGGCGCATCGACATCTCGATGTTGGTCGCATCCGAGCTCGCGACGGCGGGCTCGGTCATCGCGAATGCCGACCGGATCTCACCGGCCAGCAGCGGCTTGAGCCAGCGCTCCTTGTGCTCATCAGTGCCGAACAGCGTCAGCACCTCCATGTTCCCGGTGTCGGGGGCGTTGCAGTTGAAGACTTCGGGCGCGATCTCCGAGCGGCCCATGATCTCCGCGAGCGGCGCATAGTCGAGGTTGGAGAGGCCCGCCCCCCACTCGGGGTACGGGAGGAAGAGGTTCCACAGCCCGCGCTCACGCGCCTGCGCCTTCAACTCCTCCAGGATGGGCGGTTGGAAGTGCGGGTTGCCCGACGCCACCAGCTGCTCGTGGTAGACCGACTCGGCCGGATAGACATGGGTGTCCATGAACTCGATCAGGCTGGCGCGGTAGTCGTTGCTCTCTTTCGAGAACGCGGGAATGGTCATTGTTCGCCTCCAGTTGTTTTCACAGATTTCCGCATCGCACGCTCAAGCCGGCGCATACCGCCGATCCATCGGTCATAGTCCGCGCCTTTTCCGCGGTACATGTCGAGGACCTCCGGGTGCGGCAGCACGAGGAACCGGCCATCGGCGACGGCGTCGAGCGTCGCGATGGCGACGGCCTCAGGGGTGAGCACGGCGCCCGCAGAGCGGACGGTGTGAAGCATGAGCGCCTCCTCGTCGCCGACCTCGCGATCGGGTGCCAGCAGCGCGGTCTCGACGCCCATCGGGCAGAGGCAACTCACGCCCACCCCGTGATCGCCGTAGGTGATGGAGAGCCACTCGGCGAAGCCGACGGCCGCGTGCTTGGTGGTGGAGTAGGTCGCCGAGCCGATCTGCGAGAGCAGTCCCGCGGCCGAGGCCGTGACGACGAAGTACCCGCTGCCCCGTTCGACCCACCCCGGTACCAGCGCCTGCGCCGCGCGCACATGAGCCAGCAGGTTCACATCGATCGACCGGGCCCATTCGTCGTCGCTGGCACCCAGACCCGCGCCGGTGCCGATCCCGGCGTTGGCGAAGTACAGGTCGACGGGGCCGAACGCATCCTCGGCGGCCTTGATCTGTGCGGCGATGACCCCGTGCTCGCTCGTATCGCCGGCGACCGCGACAGCACTGCCGGGCAGCCGGTCCGCGACCACGCGCGACGAATCGAGATCGAGATCGGCGACGACGACGCGGGCTCCGCGTCGGACGAGTTCCGCGGCGAGTGCGGCGCCGATGCCGCTCGCCGCCCCGGTGACGATGGCAGTCGCGCCGTTGAATTCCATCTGGCAAACGTATCGGACTGCGGCCACGCAAACCCGCAGACGGCCACACCCGGCACCGGATTCATGTCGGTACCGTCCCCCAACTCGGATGAGAGAGATGCAAGGTGCGGTAAACCCCAACAGAAACGGACAAACCCAGCACCAAATCGGTACTGGGTTTGTCCGGAACTACTGGGGGTCGATGCGACCTACGCCTGCGCGGCCTCGGCGAAGTTGCGGGTCACGGTCGGGTCGACCGGGATGCCCGGGCCAGTCGTCGTGGAGACGGTGACCTTCTTGATGTAGCGGCCCTTCGCAGCGGACGGCTTGGCGCGCAGGATCTCGTCGTACGCGGCGCCGTAGTTCTCAGCGAGCTGCTCGGGGGTGAACGAGGCCTTGCCGATCACGAAGTGCAGGTTGGCGGCCTTGTCGACGCGGAAGTTGATCTTGCCGCCCTTGATGTCGTTGACGGCCTTGGTGACGTCGGTGGTCACCGTGCCCGTCTTCGGGTTCGGCATCAGGCCGCGGGGGCCCAGGACCCGGCCGATCCGGCCGACCTTGGCCATCTGATCCGGCGTCGCGATCGCGGCGTCGAACTCCAGCCAGCC
>CAZVVS010000646.1:0-2375 GCA_964630585.1 uncultured Gordonia sp. | reverse complement strand
ACGGTCACGGGTAGATCCTCAACGCGGAACCTCAAGGGGCGGCCAATGCGTGCGGCCATCTCGGCCAGAGCGATGAGCGCGGAAGGTCCGCCCTCGACCTCAATCACGAATCTCGCGGCACCGTCTTTGCCTGCGAACCGGATTGCTCCGGCGATCGGCGCAACGGCCGCCTCGAACTCGAACGGGTTCATTCGTATCCTCCTGTCGGCCGTACGGGGCGGGCACCGTCGCCCGCCCCTCTGGCCAATTCCGAATCAATTGACAGCTATGCTGTGGCTTTGACCGCTTCCGCCCGCGCGATGATCGGTTGCAGGGCTTGGGCAAGTGCGTCGATCTCCGGGCAAGAGGGATAGAATCCCGCGTGCGACATGTCGACCATCTCTGCCGCAACGCCTAGAGCGTGAACAACGGAACGGGGGAGTCCGATGTTGCCAGCGGCGGATGCCACGACGTGCGCAATCGGAGACAGCTCAGAAGCGGCACGCATGGCATCGTCGGACAGCATCACGGCGGGTTGCCCGTCGACGCACATGCCGCTACCAGTTCGGATCACCGACGGGTGCACCGGCCGCCTCGTTCACGTAAGCGGCGCGCTTGTCCTTGATCCCCTTCGGTTCGCCGAACTCGGGGGCACTCGCCGCGCCGAGTGGCATCGGGGCGCCGATGCTGTTTTTGTCTTTGCCGTCCACCTGTTCGCGGACGACGGGCGCGACGCCGGCCTTGCCGATCATCACTTCCAGATCGGCGAGTGCGGCCTTCGGGTCAAGCCCGACGGCACGGCAAAGGAGGAACCAACCGCTTGCCGGGTAGTCGGCCGATCCAGAGAACGGCGACGGCTTGTAGGTCTTGGTGAGCCGCACTTCCTCCTCATCCCCCTTGGTCGTCTTGCACACGCCAAGGTTGAAGAACACGCGCACCTTGTCGTAATCGTCGCCCTCGAAACGGACGATGTGAAGCTCGTCGATGGCAAAGGGATACTCGCCGGTTGGCACCTTTGGGAAGTCGCCAGCCGCTCCGGTCGGGGTCACACTGTAGGCCATTAGGTTACTCCGTTTGTAGATTGTCCGATGCGACACTTCGCACCCCTCTGCCGACCACGTTGGCCACGTCGCCGGCAGTAGGTTGAGAGCGTCACAAGGTCGTGTAGTTGTCCATCGCCGCGTGCGACTCGTCGGCATATCCGTACCGTTGCGGCAAGTCGGCGATCTGCGACAGCAAGCCGTTGACGTCGCTGTCTGACAACCAGCCCAAAACGTCATCCGTGATCGGCGTGTCGTATGTCAGGGAATACGAGGCTTGCGATTCGCCCGCGAGGACGGCGAGTTCCCACATACCCTCCGGGCCGCCGTAGCTGCCGCTGTGCTGCACGACGGATGCGCCGTAGCCGTTGGGGAAGAAGTAGAGTCGTTGCAGTCCGTCGCGACACGGGCGCTCTACGTTCGGGGTGAATGTCATCATCGCGTTTGCTCCTTTGTTGTCGTGTAGTTGTCCATCGCCGCGTCGCTCACGGCGCGGTACCCGTACCGCCGCGCCAGATCCGCCAGCGCCGAGCGGCGCGCGATCTCGAGGCCGCATTGGCGATTGAACAGGCGGTCATCCCGGTCGAGCACCGGGAACGCCAGCGCCTCGTTCATCTCGAAGTCGGTCCAGTCGCGGAACATGTCGGCCAGCCGCGAGCGCACTAGCCGAGGTGCGTCCTCCAACGTCGGGGCGCACAGGCACCGCGACGATGCCGCGACGGCCGTGGCGTGCGCCTCGAGCGCCGCTTGGGTGATTGGCCGCGGGGCAGGGTCCGACGCGACGGCGCCGACGCAAGCTTCTTCGCGGCCGTCGGGGGTGTAGGCGTTCATGCCGCCTCAGCCGTCGTTGCGACGACGTATGCGCGGATGGCGCGCTCGCGTTCGTGTTCCGCGCCGATGAGAATGCGGTACAGGTGATTGAGGCGACGATCATCCGCGTCGGCCACCTCATCGAACAGCGCATACTCGGCGGCGTCAACGGCCGCGTGCGCGTTGCGGATGGCGCGGCGAAGGCCAAGGACGGGACAGTGGGTTGGCGCTGGCACTATGCCACCGCCCATTCGGCGTGCGCGTTGCACTCAGGGCAAGGCGTCTCGTCGATGTCGAGCAACGGGCCATCCCAACTGGTCCACGAGCCGACGACGCTCGGCGACTCGAGCCACCGCTCGCCGCCGCACGTCGGGCAGGCCCACGGCGCCGCGGCGTAGACGGCCGCGTGGAACTCGTCGCGGGCCAAGTCCAGCACCTCCGCGCCGTCGATACGGGGGTCGGTGCGGGACTCGTTCAGGAGCGCGATGTAGTCGGCGAGCGACCAATCATCGGCGGTCGGGTTCCCGGCGAGCCATCGGGCGATGG
>CAZVVS010000645.1:0-2376 GCA_964630585.1 uncultured Gordonia sp. | reverse complement strand
GAGCCCGTTCGGCGACCTCCGGGACCAACCCCGGCGCCGGGGCCAGGACGACGGCGCACTGCCCGTGCCGCTGGATCGTCTCCACCACGGGCCAGGCCGCACCCTGGCCGAACGGGGACCGCGCGACCAGCGCCGACAGTTCGCGACGCATCGGCACCTTCGCCTCGACCATCAGCTGGGCCGACGCCTGCGCCTCGTCGAAGACCTCCAGCGCCCGCGTTTGATCGTCGAGCAGCCATACGCCGCGTCCGTCATAGCCGCCTCGGACCGTCTTGATGACGATGTCCCAGCCGTACCGGACGCCGAACTCGACCAGCGCCTCGCGGGCGGCTGCACGATCGCCCGACAGGTCGGCGAAGTCGGGCACCGGCAGGCCGAGTTCCGACAGTCGCGTGCGCATCGCCAATTTGTCCTGCGCGTAGTGCAGTGCCGCCGACGGCGGCAGCACCGCCACCCCGTCTGCCTCCAGCGCCTTCAGATGCGCCAGCGGTACGCCCTCGTGGTCAAAGGTGAGCGCCGCAGCGCCGGCGGCCGCACGACGCAGGTCATCAAGGCTGTCGTGCGATCCGAGCACCACGTCGGCACTCACCTGGGCCGCTGGATCGGCTTCATCGGCGGCCAACACCCGCAGGCACTGACCGAGGGCGATCGCGGCCTGGTGGGTCATCCGCGCCAGCTGACCACCGCCGACCATTGTGACCACCGGCATCGTCGTAGAGGCTCTGCGCACGCGCTCCATCCTGCCGCATGATTCGGGAGCCGGAAACGCAGCCCGTAGACTAGATCCTTGTGCCCTTCGTCAACGACGTGATCAACGCGCTTCCCGGTCCCTTGCACCGGATCGCGATCCGTCATCGCGAGTTGATCAAGTTCGCCATCGTCGGGGGCACCACCTTCATCGTCGACATGGCGATCTTCTACCCGTTGGCGTTCACCGTCCTGGAGAACAAGCCGGTGGTCGCGAAGATCATTTCCGGTGTCGTCGCGACGATCCTGAGCTACATCCTCAATCGCGAATGGACGTTCAACAACCGCGGCGGTCGGGAGCGCCACCACGAGGCGCTGCTGTTCTTCGTGATCAGCGGGATCGGCGTGGTTCTGGCCGCAGCACCACTGTGGGTTGCCAACAACGTCTTCAACCTGCGCGAAGCGCCGGCCGGCCTGGAGTTGGCGATCCTCGACTTCTTCCTCGCCTACATCATCGGCAACTTCCTGCAAATGGCCTTCCGGTTCTGGGCATTGCGCCGTTTCGCCTTCCCCGAGGTGGTCCCGGTCGGAGGCGAGGGCGGTTCCACCGACGTCCGCCCCACTCTGGCCGAACTCACCGATGAGGAACTCGGCCACGCCTGAGCGCAGTTGCCGGCGCGACAGCGGGCACGACGATCGAGAACTCCACCGGGTGCCGCGACGTGAGTTCCAGGCGGCCGCCGTCGGCCTCCACCAGCGCCCGGGCCAGTGACAGACCCACCCCGGTCCCTGTCGACACGCCACCCGTGAATCCGCGCCGGAAGATCTTGTCGACGAGGTCGTCGGGGACCCCGGGCCCTTCGTCGGTCACCTGCAACCGCAGCATCTCCGCGGACTCCAATGCATCGACGATCACGGTGGCCCGGCCGCGGCCGTGGTGCAGCGCGTTGTCCAGCAGCACTGCGAGCGCCTCCCGGAGCCGGCTGGGCTGAGCGGTCCACACGATGGCCGACTCGGAGGTGCGCGCCACGATCTGCACCCGTCGGCCCGCCGCCTGGAATGCCGGCGCGAAATCGGCGACCAGTGTGGCCACCATCGGCCCGATGTCGACGGCACTGGCCGGAGTCGCCTCACTCGTCCGCGACGCGACGACCATTTCGTCGAGCTCCCGCGTGAGGCGATCGACCTGGCTGGCCGCGGCCTCCGCCTCGGCGACGACGTTCTGATCCGCGTGCAGCGCCAGTTCGTCGAGCCGCAACTGGATGGCGGTCAACCGGCTGCGCAGTTGGTGCGACACCTCGCCGACGATGCCGCCCTCGCGGTCGAGCCGCATCGCGATCTCGGTGTTGGCCGCCCCGAGGGCCCGCGACACGCGGTCGAGCTCGGGTATCCCGTACTCGGGCCACTCCGACCGGAAGTCTCCGCGCGCCATTGCCGATGCCCGGTCGGCCACACGCGTCAACGGGTCGGCCAGGCGCCGCGCGGTTACCGTGGCCACCACGACACCAGCTCCGACCGATGCGAGCACCACTGCCACGACGATCACGACACCGCCGGCCTGGTCGCGGCGCACCTGGCTCGCGGGGATCGCGAGCTCGACGGTGCCCGCAGCGCCCAAGTCGATCGAGTCGACGAACTCCCGCCCGTCGACGGGTGTGCCCAACCGGGTCGTGATCATCGCCGAGGCGG
>CAZVVS010000644.1:0-2381 GCA_964630585.1 uncultured Gordonia sp. | reverse complement strand
CGCCAGCGTCTTGATCGCCCCGACGGACGGCTTGGGTGACTCGGCTGCGGGCTCGGGATTGCGCACCTTCTCGTCGACGATCGCCCGGAAGCGCGGGTCGCGCGTGTACTGCGCGATACCCTCGCCGCGCGCGAAGGGCAACGAACCGAGGTTGAGGTCCTGCGGGCGCCAACCGAGCATCGTCGTGTCCAGGGTGACTGCGATCGCCGCCGCCCCCATCGCCTCGGCTCGGTTCAGGAAGCTGTCGACGAGCTGCTCGTCGACCGACCAGTACAGCTGGAACCAGCGCGGCGCGCCGGGCGAAACCGCATCCATCGCCGCGGCGACGTCCTCCATCGGCGCACTACCCTGGTTGGAGAAGATGTAGGGCAGGCCCAGGGATGCGGCGGCCTTGCCGATCGTGACATCGGCGCGGCGCGCGACGAGCCCACCCGCTCCCACCGGGGACACCAGCAGCGGTGCGGGCAACCGTTGACCGAAGAGGTCGACGGCGAGCGAGCGCTGCGAGACGTCGCGCAGCACCCGCGGCACGATCTTCCAGCGGTCCAACGCCCGACGATTCGCGACCATCGTTGAGCCCTCACCCGCACCGCCGGCGACATAGGCCCACGCCTTCTCCGACATCGCCGCATGCGCGCGGCGCTCGAGTTCGGCGTAGTCGGTCGGGACGGCCGGCCGGCCGTCGACGATTCCCGCTCGGTAGATGACGTTTTGACGCTCGCGCCCGACTCCGGATTCCACGGGCACAGACTATCGAGGCGATCGACCGCCGAGGTAGCGCTGCGGGGATCTCGATACAAATTCTCGCAAGCTCGAATTCACTCGATCACCGTCCGGCGTCAGTCGGCGAAGACCTTGACCCAGTCGTCCTTGATGCTCACGACCGTCCAGCCGCGGTGCGCCGCCTCGGGCAGCGCCTTCTCCGCGCCCTTGGTGTAGTCGAACTCGCGCTGTGCGTCGTCATGGTTGACCAGCAGCCCGATGCCCGGGTTGGTTCCGGTCGTGGCGTACTCGAGCATCTCGATATCACCGTCGGAGTTGCCCATGGCGAACAGCGGTCGGCGGCCGATGCCGCCCCAAATGCTCTCCGGCTTGCCCCGCCCGATGTCGATGGAGGTCAACCGGCCGCTGACCTCGATCTCCCCGTCGACGTAGTGGACGGCGAAGGTGCTGCCGATGACCCGCTCGGGTGGAATGCCGTAGATCTCCGGCGTGATCGGCCGCATGAAGTCGCGGCCGCCGCCGGACACGATGTAGACGGTGAAGCCGTTAGCCTCGAGGTAGCGCAGCAGCTCGATCATCGGCGCATAGCCGCATGCGGAGTAGGGCCGTTTGAGTGTCGGGTGCTCGGCGGTGGCGAAGAACTCCTTCACCCGCTCGGCGTGGGCCTGCGTGGTGGCGTCAGGGTTGGCCGCGAGTAGGGCGTCGATGGTCGACGTCGAGTCGGTGTCGTCGCCGTCATTGTGGTTGGCGAGGGCCTCGGCGAACCGCTTGAGATCACCGTCGACGGCCGCTTCGATCGCGGCATTCGACTTCACCAACGACCGGTCTTCTTTGCCCAGCTCGGACAGTCGGGTGCGGATGAAGTCGCCCTGGATCACCGTCGGCTTCTCGCACCACAGCGTGCCGTCGTTGTCGAAGGTGGCGATCCGCTCCTCCGGTGCCACCGTCTGGGCGGGCCCTTCGACGAAGTCGATGATCGCCTTCTTGGTCGGGCCGTCGTTCCACAGGTCCAGTGCCATTGCGGCGCTCCTCGGTTGCCAGTCGGCCGTCAGTCGCGGACGAGGTAGAAGTAGAAGTGGTGGTCGCGCACCAGCGACGACTTACCGTTCATGATGCCCATCAGGGTCTGGTCGTCGACGCGTTTGAAATGGTCGATGACAGCCTGACCGTCGTAGACCATCGAGGCGGTAACCTCGCCGCGGAACTCGACGTGCCAGAGGCTGGCCTCGCCCCTGCCCAGCTCCTTGTTGGAGTAGAGCTCGCCGTCGGCGTTGCGGCAGACCAGCGGCTGCACATTGGTGGGCGAGATGAAGTTCTTGCCGTACCAGCCGGCTTGCTCCAGCTGGCCATCCATCGGATGTCCGGTCAGCAGCTCGCCGCCTCGCCACGAGCCGAGGATCTCCTCGACGCGGACAGTCGGGAGCTGGGCCCACAATTCGTCGAGCTCGGCCGGCGAATTCATCTCGCCGGTGTCGATACGGATCAGGACCTGTGCAGCGGCTGCCAATGCCGCGGCGTCAGGCATTGACCTGCACCGGAGAGTCGACGGTGCCGAAGACCATGGCTTCGGTGATGTCGTAGCGGCGCGCATCGATCGCGTCGAGCACCAGGTTGTGCCGCACGACCCACGGCTGCACCGTGGATCCCTTGGGTTTGTT
>CAZVVS010000643.1:0-2399 GCA_964630585.1 uncultured Gordonia sp. | reverse complement strand
TCGGCCTGGCGCTTCAAGAGACGCAGTGCCTCTGCGATGGTTTCCATGATCGTCTTCTCCTGCCGTTCGCGTGTGTCTGTACCTGCCGAGCATTGGGTGCCGGGACGTTACCGGCGTCTGCTCTTCCTGGTCGGAACCTTGCGCTTGGTCGTCTTACGGGCGCGAGTCGTCTTTCTCGCGGATTTGCGCAATTTAGTGCTGCGCGTTGCCGGCGCCGTGCTGCGCCGTCCGCCGCGAGAGACGAGTGCCTTCTGCAGTTCGTCCCGAACTTCCGCGAGACGGCGATCGGCCGCCGCGCGCGAGGCCTGCTCCTTGCGAAGCATAGTCACCAGCGTCTGCA
The DNA here is from genome assembly GCA_964630585.1 of uncultured Gordonia sp. Classification (GTDB taxonomy): domain Bacteria; phylum Actinomycetota; class Actinomycetes; order Mycobacteriales; family Mycobacteriaceae; genus Gordonia. The sequence continues at coordinate 2,059 of CAZVVS010000643.1, read as the reverse complement.
GCTCGATCTCCAGCTGGGCGATCCGGCGATCGCGGTCCTGGAGCCGGCTCGTGAGTTCGCTCTCGCGGATCGACAGCACGTGGGATCGGACCTCCAGCTCCTGGCGGTCCTTGGTCAGCGACGCCTTTCTTGAGCCCTGTTCGGCGGCGGCTCGCCGACGCGCCTCATCAAGGGTCTGCATCCAGAGGCCCTCGGCTGCCAGGAGGACCGGTTCCGGGAGTCGATGCAGCGCTGCGGGGCCGGCGTCGAGCCGGCCGGCGAGACGTTTCCACCAGACGTCGAGCAGTGGGTTGATGGTGTTCGGTGAGCCACGGCCCAGTCGTGCGCGGATGCGCTCGATGGTGGGGCGCTCGCCGTCACGCAGCAGGGCGTCGGCGGCACGATCGACGTCGGAGGAGGCAATGCCACGGCCGTCGGTAGCCGGCCACGGTGATCGCGTTGATTGTGGGCGGCGTGAGGCACGAGACATGATGTGTAATATACATACTACATATGCTGTATTAAACACTACAGATCTGATTCTGGAGGGAGGAGACGCCGGTTGTGGCGTGGCCGGCTCGCTCGCCACGGGCGAGCTTTGGAGGGGGTTGGGCTGGTGGAATTAAGGCAGACCGAGCGGGTTGGGGACGCAGCTGAGCTGCTCGCGCGACCGAAGATCGCGCCGCCGATTCAGAGGCGGTTTGGCAGTGATGACCCGGGGATCTGTCAGTCGGTTCGGGGTCGTCGTCCGGTCCTGGCTCGGGTCGGTGCTATCCGACCGCCGCTGCCGACGCAATGCGACGGTTGAGGTACTGGTCGTAGTCCGGGACCAGGCGATCGTACTCGCCGTCCATGAGCGGTGAAGAGATCATGAAATCCGCGGTGGCGCGGTTGCAGGCAGTGGGAATGTTCCAGACGACGGCCATGCGCAGCAGCGCCTTGACGTCCGGATCGTGTGGCTGCGGTTCCAGCGGATCCCAGAAGAAGATCAGGAAGTCGATTTCCCTGCTCGCGATCCTGGCGCCGATCTGCTGGTCACCGCCGAGTGGTCCGCTCTGCAGCTTGTGGATCGGGAAACCGAGATGTCGCTCCAGAATGCCGCCGGTGGTCCCGGTTGCATACACCTCATGATGCGCCAGCAGGTCACGATTGAAGGTGGCCCACTCGAGCAGGTCACGCTTCTTGTTGTCATGCGCGACCAAGGCGATCTTCTTGTTGCGGATTCCACGGCATGTCGGGCCGCGATTCCACGTGATGCCGGGCCGGGATTCCACGGCATGCCGGGCCACCGTTCCACGGCAAGCCGGGCCGGTTGAGGGCTGACAGGACAACCCCGCTACCGTGACCGCTTCGGGACATTCCCGGGGAGGTCGACGGTGGCGCAAGCGAGGTTGTCCGTGCGCAAGATTCGTGAGGTGCTGCGGCTGAAGGCCGAGGCACGCTGGAGCGATCGGCAGATTGCCGAGGTCGTCGGCTCGGCCCGATCGACGGTGCAGGAGTGTCTGCGACGGGCGAAGGCGGCGGGCCTGGCCTGGCCGCTGCCCGAGGAGGTTGACGAGGACGCGCTGCTCGGCCGTCTTTACCCGAAGGCAGCGCTGGCGCCGCGCTACCCCACACCGGACTTCGCCACGGTCCAGGCCGAGCTCGCCCGCAAGGGCGTGACGCGGATGCTGCTGTGGCAGGAGTACAAGGCACAGCATCCCGACGGCTGCCAGTACAGCGCGTTCTGCCGTGATTACGAGGCCTGGCTCGGCCGGCAGGACGCGGTGATGCGCTTCGAGCATACCCCGGGTGAGAAGCTCTTCGTCGACTACTCCGGGCTCACGATGGAGGTCGTCGACCGTAGCTCGGGCGAGGTGCAGAAGGCCGAGGTGTTCGTCGCCGCGCTCGGCGCGAGCAACTTCACCTACGTCGAGGCGAGCCTGACGCAGACGCTCGCCGACTGGCTCGGGGCGCATGTGCGCGCACTCGAGTACTTTGGCGGCGTCGCGCGGGCGATCGTGCCGGATAACTTGAAGAGCGGCGTCCATCGCCCCTGCCGCTACGAGCCCGACCTCAACCCGAGCTACCAGGACTTCGC
>CAZVVS010000642.1:0-2401 GCA_964630585.1 uncultured Gordonia sp. | reverse complement strand
AGAGATTCCCTTCAGGGTTGAACCTCACCGCTTACACAGACCATCTGACACGCCCTGATGAAGGTGCCCGACTGCAGTTCCAGATGATCCAGGTCCAAGCGCGCAACAAGGTCTGGTGGCAGCACGGAGCGCACTTCCGCACTCGCATCGACAGGGTTGCTCAGCACAGCGCGCATCAACGCGTCGTGTGGCTGGATCTTCTTGGGCCCCCCGGTCTCCATGCACCGAACCTAGACACAGCCACTATCGCGACACCAGACCCAAACCCGCAGGCTGTGGATAACTCGAGGTGGCCCGACCTCCTGTGGAAAACAGTGATGCGTCGGGATGGCCCAGTCGACGGTGGGCGAGGGACAGAACATTCGACGACGAGAGCCGCGTCAGTCGTCCCACAGAGATGCGAGCCAGATGGCTCGGACCGTGTCGAGCATCCGCTGCGTCTCTTCTTCAGCGCACCTGTCGACTCGGTCCTTGTAGAACATGTGCAAGGTCATCTCCATGAGCGTGGCCACCCGGTACCGCAAGTCCGGCGACAACGGATCGCCATGCTTGTCGGCGTTCACCTTGCGAATCTTCTCGGTGACGATGTCGGTAATGCGGGTGTTCCAGTCGCGCCACATCGACGCGATCTGCTCGTCGGCGGGAAGTGCTTGAATCGACGCGATCAGCACCGCGTCGTGTGTCTTCCAGACTTCGGCAGTTGCCGCCGACGCGACGCGGAGGAATTCGTCGACACTGTCACTGGGAGCACGGGCGAATATCTCGACTCGATCGATCAGATCAGACCAGATCTCGGCGTCGACGACCGCCAGCGCGGAGTACTTGGACTCGAAGTACGAGTAGTAGTTCGATCGCTGAACTCCCGCAGCGGCAGCGATCTCGCCGACGGTAAGATCGCCGATCGGCTTGGTCCGCAACTGCTCGACCAGGCTCGCGAGAATGGCCTGGCGCTGACGCTCGCCCTTGGTGAGAGATCGCCGGTCCCCCTGCAGGTCTCCGAAGCCACTGTCCGCTTTCTGCAGGCCTCTCGACATGGCGTCAACTCTACCCAGCCCCCGAGAGCAGCCGACCTGCGACGCGGGCCCCTCCCCCGCGTCGTGCCGGATCAGGCCAGAGTTGAGGTGAGGAAGCGGGACACCTCGTCGACGCCGACGGCGTAGGACTGCAGAACCGGGAGCGTCATGAAGCCGTGGAAGGCACCGTCGAGACGCACCACCTCGACGGTGTTCCCGGCGCCCTCGAGCAGCTCGGCGTAGTGCAGACCGTCGTCGCGCAACGGGTCGTGACCGGCGACCACCACCAACGCCGGCGGGAGGTCACCGAAGTCCTCCGCGCTGGCCGGGGTGGCGCGCGGGTCGGTCCGGTCCTCATCGGAACGGAGGTAGAGATCCCAGAACCACACGGTGTCGCGGGTGGTCAGGAGGGGAGCCTCGGCGTTCTCGATCCACGACGTTCGCTCGACGCAGTGCTCGGTCGCCGGGTACAGCAGCACCTGTGCTCGCAGGGGACTGTCGGAACCCCGGTCAAGGTGGGTGACGGCGGCGCTGATGTTGCCTCCGGCACTGTCGCCGCCGATGGCGATGCGCGTCGGATCGATGCCGAGCTCGTCGCCCTTCTCGCGCAGCCAACGCAGGACCGTCGTCGCTTCGTCGACCGGAACGGGGAACTTGAATTCGGGCGCCAGGCGGTAGTCGACCGATACGACGGCGATGCCTGTGCGGCTGACGATATCCCGGCACAGATGATCGGCGCCGCCGTCGAGGTTGCCGAAAGTCCATCCACCGCCGTGCAGGTACACCAGCACTGGGAGCGGTTCATCCGAGCCCGGGCGGTAGAGGCGGATCGGCACCGACCCGTGAGGTCCGGGGACGTGCAGGTCGGTGACGCTGGCAACGTCGGGGCCTGCGGGGATCAGCTCCGCGACTCTCATGCGGCCGAACTCTTTGACCCCTTCGACCCCGAGCCCGCTCAGTCCGTCGGGAAGGAGGAGCGCCAACTGATCGGCGACGAACTGCGCGTCCGGATCGAGTGCTGTTGTCTGTTCGTTGATGGTCATCGTCGTGCCTTTCAGTGAGCCTGGACCGCGGCCGGCACGAGGGCGAGCCCGGGGAAGGCCCCCGACTCCCACCACTGCTCGATCATGTTCCAGAAGTCGATTTCGCTGCCGTCGTAGGTATCGGCGAAGAAGCCTTTCGCGATGTCGCCCTGGCCGTTGTAGTAGCCCGGCGTGCATCCCTCGAAATAGGCGCGTCGGAGCATTCCGGCCTCTTTGGCCGTCGCCCCCCAGTCGTCCTGTGCAGCTTGCTCGGCCTCGAACCGTGCGATGTCGTTGTCCCGTGCGTGCGCGACCATCCGCGCGGCATGGCGAGCTTTGCGATCGAGCATGTAGCCGAAGTTGAGC
>CAZVVS010000641.1:0-2414 GCA_964630585.1 uncultured Gordonia sp. | reverse complement strand
CGGGGATCGGCTCGGCGGGCACGGGTGCTGGTTCGACCGTCGGAGCGTCGGCGTGACCGGTTGGGGGAAGGACGAGGACCTGGCCGGGGTGGATGAGGCTGGGGTTGGCCGGGTTGATGAGGCGGTCCTGGTTGGCCGTCATCACGTCGCGCCAGTACGGCTCGGTCTCAGGATCGGTCGGCTCGCGGTGGAGGTCGTCGGCCAGGCGATCCTCGGAGATGTCCCAGAGGTTGTCTCCGGGTTCGACCACGACTTCGGTCGCGGTTTCGGGAGCGGCGGTTTCGGGCGCCTCGGCCCCGGCCGGGCCATCGGCGGGAAGGTCGAGGATCCATCCGGCCCGCAGGAGCTCATCGCCAATGCCGATCACGTGGCCGTCCGTCATGGTGCGACCGACGTTCAGTGCCTGGACCTCCCGCCAGCGCAGACCATCGGCGAGCTCCCGCTCGGCGATGGCCCAATAGGAGTCGTGACGCTCCACCGTGACCGTGCGGAGGGAAGTGCCCGAGGCCGAAGCTCCCGGGCCATAGGCCACCACAGGTTCGCGCGACGTGAAGTTGACCGTTGGCGCAGGGGCTCGAAGGTCGATCACCGGCTCGCCCGTCTCGATCGGAACCACCACGGCGATCGGATGAGCGGGGGCGGCGACAGCCCGGGCGGGTTGGAGCGGCGCGATGAGCATGACGATCCCGGCGACGAGCCGGGCGGCAGCGGCCTGGAGGCCAGGAGCGAACGGAAGGGCTCTCGGCGGACGGCCTCGGACGGCTGCGGTGGCCTCGATGAGCAGAGCGAGGGTGAGTTGTGCCCATGCCAGCCAGGCGATGACGGCGAGCGCGTTGATGATGAACTCGTCGGTGATCCCGGTGTTCATCGCCAGCGAGAGCCTCTCTCCATCGGGGACCGACGTCGGGAGGGGCCAACCGACGAAGACCGCGAGACCGACCGGGATGCCGACGAGCAGCGCTGCGGTGGCGATCAACGAGATCAGTCCGCGCACGACAGCGGAGCCTCGGCGGGTCACGGTGTTGCCTCCTCGACGGCGCTGGCGGTTTCGGTGACGATGATCGTGCGGTCCTGGCCGGGGAGGATGTGGAGCGGCTGGGTTCGGGTGACGGTCACGGTGATGTCGGCCCCTGCCACCGAAGCGGTCCCGGTCGCACCGACCTGGGCGAGGTAGTCGAGGGCGGCGGCTTCGGCCTCGGCGGGGTCGAGGCGGGGCTCGCTGGTCTGGCGGAGGTGGGTGATGTCGATCTGTTGCGCGCCGGCGCGGGCGGCTTGTTCGGCGTCGTTGCGGGCGGCGTTGTGGGCGTGGATGACCTGGCCGCCGTCGTAGGCCATCCCGGCGACCATCACGAGCGCGGTGGCGATGACGGCGACGAAGCCGGTGATGCTGCCGCGCTCGTCGGCGAGGCTGGTCATGGTCCGTCGCTCCGGTAGGTGTCGATGACTTCCGTGGATGTCGCGATGAACGAACGGGTTCCGGGGACGCCGAGGAGGGTGACGTCGGCCATCGAGGCGTCGCAGCGGACGGTGACCGTCACGGTCCCCCCTGGTTCGAAGGTGGAGGTGTCGACCGACGTGTCGAGCTGGGAGCACGGGACGCCGGCTGCGGAAAGGTTGGCTTCGACCGCGGCTTCGGCATCGTCGATAGCGGCCGCAGGGCTCTGGCGCAGCGATGCGGCTCGAGCGCCCTCGGCCGCGGCTCGCTCGACGTTGCCGTCGGCCTCGGAGACCTTGCCGGCGTACACGACGAGCAGCATCAGGAAGACGAAGGCGGGAGCGATGACCGCGACCTCGACCGAGATCGAGCCGCGCTCGGAGCGCCACCGTGGCACGGTCATCGTTCGGGCTCCGGGATGAACCGCTCGACAGGGGCCTGACTGCGGGCCGTGACCGACCAGGAGAATCCGGGCACCAGCTGTGGCGCGTCGCCACGGACTTCGGCGACGACGAGGGTGGGCTGACGGTCGACGTTCACCGTGATGTTCTCGAGGTTGCCGGACTGCTCGAGGTAGCTGGACGCGGCGGCCTCGCCCTCCGCAGCGCTGCCGTCCCTGACCTGAGCGGCATCGACGGCTTCAGCCGCGGCGGCGTTGGCGACCTGCTTGGCGTGCCACCACAGCCCGTACTGCACGATGAGCATCAGCCAGAGCAGGACAGCCGGGAACAGGATGGCGACCTGGATGGTGGTCATCCCCCGTTCGCTGCGGAGCCGGCGGGTCATCGGCATCAGCCTGCGGGCTGTTCCGGCGTGGGGATGTTGTCGGCGTTGCCCTTGGCCGCGGTGTAAATGATGCCCAGCACGACGATGGCCGCACCGACCAGCAGGAAGGTGATGACCGCGACCTCGGTGGTGGTCATGCCTCGCTCGTCGGAGAAGTCGATGTCGACGCCGAACCGGGCGCAGAGGTAGTCGA
>CAZVVS010000640.1:0-2415 GCA_964630585.1 uncultured Gordonia sp. | reverse complement strand
CTGCGTAGAGGACGCGGCTGAGCGCAGTTTGCGCGACCGTCACCGGAACGCCCGAGCCGACCAGGTAGTCGCCAAGCGACGCGCCCGCGCCAAGGTCAGTCAGAACCTGGGCGATCGGCCGTCCAGTCTCGCGTGACGCGACCGCAGCAGGTGCCACGACCGGGAGTCCTTCGCTGCGGCTCAGCAGGACATCCTCGGCCACTAGCGTATGCGTGGACAGAACGTGCGCCGTCAGGAGGACGGTCGACTTCTTTACCAGCTTCCGCGTGGCCTTCTCGAGCTTGTCGCCGGTCTTCGTTAGCTGGCGGACGGCGTTGGCTCGCTGGCCGTCCTGCGCGAGCGCCCGCGACGCACCGGAGTCAGGGACCGTGAAACTCCAGAGGACAAGCAATGCAATGGTTCCAAGATAGATGGTCGCCGCTGCGGCGCGACCGACCCTCGTACGTGCACTATCGAAATTCCGCACTGACATAGTCGTATTCCTCAATCTTGCTCCGACCCAGCGACACCATGACCCGCGGGCGAACTGTCGAATTGGAAGAACATGTGGCTCTGCCACTCGACCGGGCCCCCGCGACTCCGTTCGAACCGATGTCGTACGGGCAAACCAAAGCAATCCAGAGGCCGGAACATGACGTTGGCCGCAAGGCACCGGCTGTACCGACGCTTCAGGTGAATCATTTCGCGGAACCTGCGACGCAACAGGACGATCACGCTCGCACTCGATCTGTCGTGGACGTGCGAGGGCGAACAGCCGGCCCCTGGCTACAGAACCGCTCTACCTGGGCGAGTTGACTCGGTGCCGCACGGGTCAGGACCAAGTCGGTGCAATGACTGGCAGCCAATGGCACAATCGGGGACGGACCGTGCGTCGGGTTGCGATAGGTGTCTCGCCTGGGACTACTTCTCGAACCCGTATCGCCCGATGAGTTTCACGAAGATGCAGCCGCCAAAGTCCTCTTCGATGATGCCGCGTTCGGTCCGGGTCACCCTGATGAGCTTCTGACTCCTCTCGGTGCCAACCGGGACGACGAGCCGTCCGCCGAAGGAGAGCTGCTGGACAAGCGGTTCAGGGACCGACGGCCCGCCGGCGGCGACGATGATCGCGTCGTACGGTGCGTGTTCGCTCCAACCGATCGTCCCGTCGAAACACTTGATCGTCGCGTTCGTGATCTTCAGCTTCCTCAACCGGTTCATGGCCTCTCGGGCGAGGTCAGCAATCCGCTCGATGCCGTACACGTACTTGCACAATGCAGCCGCCACTGCCGTCTGATACCCGGACCCCGCACCGATCTCCAGCACGCGACTCTCTGGCGTCAGCTCGCACAGCGACGTCATCAGGGCAACCATGTATGGCTGGGAGATCGTCTGCTCGGAACCGATCGCCAGCGCATGATCGCCGTAGGCCTTGTCGGTGAACGGTTCGGGCACGAATTCGTGCCGCGGAATCCGGCGCATGACGTCAAGCACCTTCTCGTCCCGGATTCCGCGCTCGATGAGAGTGTCGACCATCCGGTTTCGTGCCCGTGCGTAACGATCCGCCGAAACCGCCGCGACCGGTTGGCGCCGGCCTCCGTCAGTCGACATCAGCGAGGTTCCCCGGCGCGAGCCTCGTGCGATGGCATCCAGCCCTTGTCCTTCAACTCTTCGAGCGCCCGGTAGTCCGTCAGGTCATTCCGCAACGGCGTGACGGAAACGAACCCTTCGGCCACGGCGGCATAATCCGTCCCATCATCATGTATTGGTGTGGAGTAGTCCTCGCCGATCCAATAGTAATGTCGCTGCCTGGGGTCGACGCCGACGATGACCGACGGCTTTGCGGTCTTGATCCCCTGCCGCGTGATCCGAACGCCGCAGACCGGACCAACCGGAACGTTGACACTCAGCAGCGTTCCCTTCGGAAGTCCTTCTGAAAGAACCTTTTCCGTCAGCGTGGCGGCAAACGCGGCCGCGTGAGAGAAGTCGAAGTTCGATCGCGTCACGAGACTCACGGCGATGCCCGGCAGTCCGTGAATCGTTCCCTCGAGCGCGCCCGCAACCGTGCCGGAATACGTCGTGTCGTCTCCTAGATTGGGGCCACGGTTGATGCCCGACAGGACGATGTCGGGCTTCCGGTCCTTCAGGAGATGACCGATGGCGACCGTCACGCAGTCGGTGGGCGTCCCGTCCACCGCAAAGTGCCTGTCATCAATGCGATCCACGCGCAGCGGTCGAGTCAACGTGAGCGAATGCGAGGCCGCGCTCATTTCGTGCGCCGGCGCCACGACGATGACTTCGCCGATGCTCTCCAGGGCCCGAGCCAGGGCAATGATCCCGTCGGAGTGGATGCCGTCGTCGTTCGTTACGAGAATTCGGGTCATGAAACACGTGAAGGACACTCGGTGGTGAACACCGTGTGTCCTTCTCCAGAGGGTG
>CAZVVS010000639.1:0-2415 GCA_964630585.1 uncultured Gordonia sp. | reverse complement strand
CTGGCCCGGCGGGCGGCGTGATCAGCCTGGTGTTGTGCCCGGAATCCGGTGCAAACACCAGGCGGATCAGGCGAGCCGGTTCAGTGCGGCGGTTGCCAGCGGTTCCAGTTCGGCGTTGGGCAGCTCGTTCAGCGGGAACCAACGAAGGTCCAGGGACTCGTCGCTGCACACCACCTCGGGCAGCGCGCCGTCGGGCGTCTGAGGCGCCACCGCGACGAAGCGGACATCGAGGTGGCGGGTCGGCACGCCCAGGGAGCAGGTGATCGGGTGGGTGTGCAGGTGCACCGGACCCGGTGCCAGTTCCAGGCCGGCGATGCCGGACTCCTCGAGCGCTTCGCGCAGCGCGGCAGCTTCGATCGACCCATCGTCGGGCTCGCAATGCCCGCCCAGCTGCACCCACTTGCCGACCCGGGGGTGCAGGGTGAGCAGGGCGTGGGTCTGGTCGGCGTCGACGACGAGCGCCGACGCGGTGAGGTGTCCGGGTGCGTGGGCGCGCAGGCAGCCGTCGGGCGCCGCGTCGAGAAAAGCGAGATAGGTGTGGCGCAGGCCGTCCTGCTCGGGATCGTCGAACCGCGCCGCGGTCAGGGCCGCCCGCGCCGAGGCGTGCACGCTCACAGCTCCACGACCAGTCCATCGGGGTCGGCCGTCGGGCGAAGCGCTGGATTGGAACCGTCATCGGGACGCTCGGGCAGGTACCCGACGGCGATCGCCCCCAACGGTTCCCACCGCTCGTCGAGGCCCAGTTGTGCGCGCACCACCTCGGGCGCGAAGATCGTCGAACCGATCCAGCAGCTGCCGATCTCGCGGGCCGACAGCGCGACGAGGAGCATGCCCACCGCGGCGCCGGCCGCGACGGTGAACATCGTGTGCTCGGCGGCGTTGCGCCGAGCGTCAGGGTAGGTGTGGGCGCCTTCGGGCACGAGGAACGGGATGACGACCTCGGGGGCGTCGTAGAGGATCTGGCCGCGGCGCACGCGCTTGGCAATGGATTCGGGGGTCTTCTCGTCGCCGGTCAGATCGGCGCGCCAGGCCTGCGCCATCGTATCGAGCAACGCGGTGCGCCGCGCCGGGTCGCGCAGCCAGACGAACCGCACCGGATGGGTGTGGTGCGGCGCCGGCGCGGTGAGCGCCTCGGCGAGAGCGGCGCGCATCTCCTCGGGATCCACCGGATCGGGCGCGAAGGCGCGCACCGAGCGACGCGTGAGTACGGCCTCACGACGGCCCTGCGCGATCGCGAAGTCCGTGCCCAGACGGAAGAGGTCGTCGGCGCCGGGGCGGACCAAGTCGGCGGCGGCACTGCCGTCGTCGGCGACGCGGAACCCGCGCACTATTGCCGCGGCGACCCCGTGGAGCTTGCCTTTCACCAGATCGGCGGCCGCGGCGATCTCGTCGGCGACGGCGATCTCGGTGACGATCAGCTCGTTGCCGTGGGCATCACGGCTGCCCTCGTAGGAGTGGGCGACCGTGAGGCCGGCCGCACCGATCGCGACGTCGGTCTGCCCGATGCGCCAGGCGCGGCCCATGGTGTCGGTGATGACGACGGCCGCGTCGATTCCCGCCGCGGCAAAGGCCGCCCGCGTGCGCGCCGCACTGGCGTCGGGGTCGCGCGGCAGCAGGGCGAGTTCATCGGTGGCCACGTTCGACCCGTCGACGCCAGCCGCGGCCTGGATCAGCCCGTAGCGGTTCTCGGTGATCAGCGTGCGGTTCTTGCGCGCCACCACGCGCACCGACTCCTCGTCGACGAGGCGCCGGCGCAGCGCGTCGCGCTTTTCCGGGTCGGTCGGCGCGGGGACCAGCCGGCCCTCGGCCTTGGAGAAGACCTTGGAGGTGATGACGACGATGTCGTGGTCGCGCAGCTGCGCGGCGTGCAGGATCGCGGCGGCGACGTCATCACCGGGTGCGAACTCCGGCAGCCCGATGATCGGGATGATCTCGATAGCGCCGGGGGAGCGGTGATCGGCTGACGGCGTTCCAGTCACGACAGTTCCGGGGTGTCGACACCGACCAGGGCACACGCGTCGCGCACCATCTGCGCGGTGGTGCGCGGGTCGGTCATCAGCAGCGGTGCGGTGCCGATGGCGATGCCGTCGACCGCCGCGGTATCACCGTCGGCGATCAACCAGCCGTCGAGCAGGCCCGCCGCGCAGCGCGCGCCGTAGTGGGCGGCGATGGCCTCGGCGGTGGTCGGCACGCCGATCACCGACAGACATTCGTCGGCCATCCCGCGCAGCGGCTTGTTGTCGATGACGGGGCTGATCCCGACGATCGGTGCCGACGCCGTGCGCAGGGCCGCCCGCATCCCGTTGACCGACAGGATCGCCCCGATGCTCACCACCGGGTTACTGGGCGCGAACAGGATGACGTCGGCGCCGGCGATCGCGTCGGCGGCCTCCGTGGTCAAGCGGGCGTTCTTGT
>CAZVVS010000638.1:0-2437 GCA_964630585.1 uncultured Gordonia sp. | reverse complement strand
GGCAAGGACCACAACAAGGACACCGTCGCCTACCTGCAGTACACGTCGGGTTCGACCCGTGTGCCCGCCGGCGTCGAGATCACTTACCTCGCGGTGGCGGCCAACGTGCTGCAGATCTACGACACCATCGAGATCGACCTGAACTCGCGCGGGGTCACCTGGCTGCCGATGTTCCACGACATGGGCTTGCTGACGGTGATCCTCCCCGCGCTGGGCGGTCGATACATCACGATTATGAGCCCCGCGGCGTTCGTGCGGCGCCCGGGCCGATGGATCAAGGAGCTCGCCGCCCACAGCGATGGCGCGGGTACCTTCGCCGCGGCGCCGAACTTCGCGTTCGAGCACGCGGCGGCGCGCGGCCTTCCCAAGGAGGGCGAGGAACTCGACCTCTCGAACGTCATCGGCCTGATCAACGGCTCGGAACCGGTCACGGTCAGCTCAATGAAAAAGTTCAACGACGCCTTCGGGCCCTACGGCCTGCCGAAGACTGCGATCAAGCCGTGTTACGGCATGGCCGAGGCCACACTGTTCGTGTCGGCGACCGCGCGGGAGAATGAGGCGAAGGTCATCTACGTCGATCGAGATCAGCTCAACGCGGGGCACCTGGTGATCGTCGACGAGGATGCGCCGAATGCGGTCGCGCAGGTGTCATGCGGCCAGGTCGCGATGAGCCAGTGGGCCGTCATCGTCGACCCGGAGACGCGCACCGAGCGGGCCGACGGCGATGTCGGCGAGATCTGGCTGCACGGCCTGAACATCGGCAAGGGCTATTGGAACAAGGTGGAGGAGACCGAGGCGACGTTCCACAACAAGCTGGACGAGCGCCTGGCGTCGGATAGCCACGCCGACGGGGTCGGCCCGGACGCCGACTGGATGGCCACAGGGGACTACGGCGTTTGGCTCGACAACGAGCTGTACATCACCGGCCGCGTGAAGGACCTCGTCATCGTCGACGGCCGCAACCACTACCCGCAGGACCTCGAGTTCAGCGCCCAGGAGTCGAGCACCGCGCTGCGCCCGGGCTTCGTCGCGGCCTTTTCGGTCGCAGCCAACGAGCTGCCGGCCGAGGTGTTCGAGAACGCGACGAGCGGACTGAGCCACGACCCTGACGACGCTTCGGAGCAGCTGGTGGTCGTCGGTGAGCGCGGCCCCGGCAAGCGCGTCGACCCGCAGGAGGTGGCCGACACGGTCCGCGCCGCGATTGCTGCCCGCCACGGCGTGATGGTGCGCGACGTCCTGCTGGTGCCGGCCGGATCGATCCCCCGGACCTCCAGCGGCAAGATCGCCCGCCGCGCGGCGAAGGCGGCCTACATCGACGGTACCCTGCGCGGCGGCTACCAGCAGACTGCGTTCCCGGACGCGCCCGACCAGTAGGCTGGACTCCGATGTCTGAACTTCATAATGACGCCGAGTCCACTGATGCCCCCGAGACTGATGCCCCCGAGACGACGGGTACCGACGGAGAGACGGTCGGCGACCTGACCGTCGCCGAACTGCGCGATTGGCTCCGCGAATGGGTCTCGGAGGCGACCGGCATGCCGGCCGACCAGATCTCCGAGGACCGGCCGATGGAGGAATTCGGGCTGTCTTCGCGCGATGCCGTTGCTCTCGGCGGCGATATCGAGGACAAGACCGGGGTCGTGCTGACCGCCACCGTCGTCTACCAGCACCCGACGATCGCCTCGCTGGCCAAGCGGATCATCGAGGGCGACCCCGACGAGGGGCGCAACGAGCTCGACGCGTTCTGGGAGCGCGAGCGCAACCCTGACGACGACATCGCGATCGTCGGCTTCTCCACCCGCTTCCCGAAGGCTGGCGAGACGCCGGAGTCGACGTGGGAGGCGCTCATCACCGGGCGCGACGGGATCTCCGAGCTGCCCGACGACCGTTGGCTTGAGTTCAAGTCCGATCCCCGCATGCTCAAAGTCCTCGCCGAACGCAACACCCGTGGTGGCTACCTGGACGACGTGAAGGCCTTCGACGGCGATTTCTTTCAGATGAGCCCGCGCGAGGTCGAGATGGTCGACCCGCAGCAGCGCCTCGTCCTGGAATTGACGTGGGAGGCGCTCGAGCACGCCCACATCCCGCCGAGTGATCTCAAGGGTCGACGTGTGGGCGTCTTCGTCGGCACATCGACCAGCGACTACCAGCTGTTGGCCGCGCTCGGTCTGGGCGAAGGGTCCGACGAGACGGCCGCCTATGCGCTCACCGGCACCTCGACCTCGATCATCGCCAACCGCACGTCGTATTTCTTCGACTTCCGAGGCCCGTCGATTGCCGTCGACACGGCCTGCTCGTCGTCACTCGTGTCGGTGCACCAGGCCGTCCAAAGCCTGCGCTCAGGCGAATCAGACGTCGCTCTGGCCGGTGGGGTCAACATGATCCTCACACCGGCGGCGACGATCGGCTTCGACACCATCGGTGCGGTCGCCAAGGA
>CAZVVS010000637.1:0-2443 GCA_964630585.1 uncultured Gordonia sp. | reverse complement strand
GGCTCAACAGGTGGGCGACCGTCGCGCCCGGCGGTCCCGCCGGGCTGTCCAGCTCGAGCGCCCCCTCCTCGACGGCGACGAGCACCGCAGAAGCCACCAAGGGCTTGGTCACCGACGCCAATGCGAAAGCCCGGGCGGTGTCACCGAAAGTCTCGGTGACACCGCCCGGGCCGATCAGCGCGCCGGCGACATGGTCGACCGGCCAGTGCGCCAGATCTTGCAGCACTCGCTACGCGGCGGGACGCGTCGTGGTCGGCGCCGTCGTGGGCGCCTTCGTCGGCAGCGGGGTGACGTTGTTCGGGGTCGCCGGCACGCTCGCCGGGGCCTTGACCATGTCGTCCTCGTCGGGGTTGAGGGTCTTTTTCAACTCCTCGGCGTTCAGACCCGTTGCGCCCGAGAGCACGGCCTGGATCCGATCCTCGGGAACATCGCAGTGCTTGCGAGCCTCGGTGGGCCACAGCTTGGTCAGCTCGTCGACTCCGTCGGCATGGGCCTGGGCCACCGTGCCGCTGGTGAGGTTCTGCGGCTGGATGCGACCGGTGACGAGGGCGGCCTGCTTGCAGACGTGGAACTTGGAGCCCTTCTTGGAGTACCAGACCTGGTCCTGGCCGGTCAGCGCCTGCACGACGTTGCGCTCACGGGTGATCTGCTCCTGCGAGACCGGGTTGGTCTCCACGCCAGTGGCGAAAACCGCTGCAGCGATCGCAATCGCGATGCCGCCGATGATGCCCTTCTGCTTGCCGTCCATGTCCTTGTCGAGGAAGACCAGGATGATCAGCGGGAGGAAGGCGATCACTGTGATGATCGCACCCAGCTGGTTTTGGACGAAGAAGCGGAACTTGTTCTGTTCCGACGCGGGGTCGAGACGGTTGGCCTTGCGCCAGAGAAGGTTGCCCGCGACCGCCAGAACCGCCATCGCAGCCAAGAAAACCAGGATCTGCCAGGTCACGACCTCTTTGTCATCGGGCAGAAGGATCTTGAAGATCACCCAGAGCTCGATCGCGATGGCGGCGACCCACAGGACGATCGCGGCCACGCGAAACCACACGGCCTTGGACTTGTCCGCCGGCGCCGGAACCCATTTGCCCTCGGCGATCGCCGACGCACGCTCGCGCTCGGCGGCCTTCGCCTTCTTCTTAGCTTCGTCAGCCATCCCACATACCCTTCAGAGTCGGTCTCACGACGGAAGTCGCGATTCCCCAGAGACTTTAGTGCACCAAACCCGGAAATGACGGGAACGGCCGTGCCGTCAGCGACTCACCAGTCTTCTTCGGTGAAGCGGATGACACCGCGGATGTTGCGCCCCTCGAGCATGTCCGTGTAGCCCTCGTTGATCTGGTCGAGGCGGTACTCGCGCGTGATCATGTCGGCGATGTTGAGCTTGCCCGCCTTGTACATCGACAGGAGCAGCGGGATGTCGAGCTTCGGGTTCGCGCCGCCGAAGATCGTCCCCTGCAGGTTCTTCTGCATCAGGGTCAGCATCGAGAAGTTCAAGGTGACCTCGGTATCGAGCATGCTGCCCATGCCGGTCAGCACGCAGGTGCCCCCCTTGGAGGTGAGGTTCATCCAATCGTCGATGTCCTTGCCGTGGACCTCGCCGACGGTAACGATGACCTTCTTGCACATGCCTCCGGCGGTGATACCCGCGATATCGGCCATGGCCTCCTCGATGGTCGCGTAAGCCTTCGTCGCACCGAACTTCAGCGCCTGCTCGCGCTTCCACTCGACCGGATCGACGGCGAACACGTTGCGCGCACCGGCGATGATCGCGCCCTGCAGCGCAGCGGTGCCGACACCCCCCACGCCGATGATGGCGACGTCCTCACCGGGGCGTACGTCGCCGCTTCGCGTCGACGAGCCGTAGCCGGTCGGGATACCGCAGCCGCACAGCGCCGCCACCTCGAACGGGATGTCCTTGTCGATCTTCACCACCGACGCCTCGTGCACCACCATGTACGGGCTGAAGGTGCCCAGCAGCGTCATCGGGTAGACGTTCGCGCCGTCGGGGGTCTGGATCCGGAAAGTGTGGTCGGAGATGGCCTCGCCCTGCAAGAGGTACATGCCGAGGTCGCACAGATTCGCCATGCCGGACTGGCACGGCGGACACTTGCCGCACGACGGGATGAACGACAGGACGACGTGGTCGCCGACCTCGAGGCCCTCGACGCCCTCACCCAGCTCGATGATCTCGCCGGCACCCTCGTGTCCACCGAGGACCGGGAAGCCCGCCAAGGGGATACCGCCGGTCATCAGGTGGTGGTCGGAGTGGCACATCCCCGCGGCATGCATCTTGATCTTGACCTCATGCGGCTTCGGATCGCCCATCTCGATCTCTTCGATCTTCCACGGAGTATTCAGTTCGCGAATCAGCGCTGCCTTGGTCTTCATTTCCACCCTCGTTCCACTCGTGCGTTGGGACTACCGGTCCCTGATGATTGTGAGC
>CAZVVS010000636.1:0-2447 GCA_964630585.1 uncultured Gordonia sp. | reverse complement strand
CCGATGTGGTTGTCCGGGATCAGGAAGCGGGTCGCGATCGTGCTGAGGACACCGATCTGGTGACGGACGCGCATCAGGTCGGGGCGCGTCGCCGGCTCGATCTCGCAGACGACCTCGAACGGTTCCACCGAGAGATCCTACGACCGCGAACGACCGTCCTACGGCGCGAGGTGGCGGAGGAAGCGCTCCGGCGCGTCGAGGAAGCTTCGCCACAGCTCCACGACCTCGAGCTCGGGGAGCGCCGACGGGTTCGCCTCGCGGTAGGTGGCGACGTTGGAGAAGCTCTCGGCGCGCAGGAACCAGCCGAGTGGGAGGCGTGGCGACCACGCGAGACGTAGCGAGGCTGCGAGCGGCGAGTGGCTCCGCTTCGTCTCGAAGGCGGCCTGCCCGCTCGGCCCGCGACCGGACGCCGCTGCGTGGAGGATCAGCTCCGGAACGCGCGGTCAGGGCTCCACCTTGCACACGGCGATGCCGACGATCTGGGCTGGCGCGATCTGGAGGTTGTTCCCATGCGCTCGGCGGACTCGCCGGCTACGCAGGACGATGCCGAGTCGTTCGAACCAGGTGGCCCGTCGACGGGTAGTCGGCGACGCTGATCGCGTCGCGGGTGACCAGGAGCCGCGTGAGGGCACAGCTCGGCACCCCGTGGGCGATGAGATCCGGGTTCGCGTCGTTGACCGCGTCATCGCCAGCCACCGTGCGGAGCGTGTCGACGGTGACGCCGCCGTGGGTGACCACGACCACGACTCGAGCGTCGCCGCCCCCGAGGTCGAGGAGTGCGGCGATGAAGCGGTCCGCGGCGTCGATCGAGGAGTCGCCGACCGCCGGCTGGTAGCTGCGCTCGACGGTCGCGGCCGTCCACTCTGCGAGGAACGCGTCGAGGCTCAGCCGGTCCTCGTCGTCCCAGTTCATGCGCTCTCGAACGCGAGCGTCGGTGGTGACGACGAGGCCGAGTGCAGCGGCGATCGGGGCTGCCGTCTCGCGGGCGCGTCGGAGCGGGCTGACGACGATCGCGTCGATGTCGGGGCGGGTGCTGGCGAGCCACGCCGCGACGGTCTCGGCTTGGCGGTGCCCTTCCTCGGTGAGGCCGGGATCGCCGGCCGACCGCACCTTCTCGCCGTGCTGCACCACGAGCACCTCGACACCCACGAGGGCAACGCTACGCGGACGCGAGCTCACTCGTTCGCACCACGAGACTGGCCATCACCGTCGAGCCCGGGTGCACCGTGCCACCCAGCCACGTCCTCGCCTCGACCGCGATGCCAGCCTGCTCCAACGCGACTCGAAGGAATCGGAGGTGGTCGGCCAGCTCGAAGGACACGTCGACCAGCGAGACCATCTCGTCCCTGCCGTCCACGCCGTCGACGGCTGAGATCCAACGGCCCGTGGGTCCCCCCGTTGTGCTCCTCGAGGCCCAAGGCGTTGCTCCTCAACTCTCGCCGCACGCCCCGATGGTTCGTGTCGGCGGCGCTCCTCGGTCTGGCGCCCGCCACGAACCTCGGGTAGCGGATCCTTGGCGTCCTGCGACCCCGATCACCGGGTAGCCGACGGCGCCGTTACCGGGGTAGGAACGCGGTACTACCTTCGGGTGCATGGCTGTGAAGAAGCTCAGCGTTGCCCTTGACGCCACCGTCGCCGCCCAGGTCGCACTCGCCGCGGAGCGAGCGGGAGTGAGCGTGTCCGCCTGGCTCAACCACGCGGCCGCGAACGAGCTGTCGATCGAGGCCGGCCTCGACGCAGTCCGGGAGTGGGAAGCGGACCACGGTGAGCTGACGCCCGAGGAACTCGCGGCCGCCGACTCGCTGCTCGATCGCGTCACGGTCGCTGCTCGACGGGCCAGCTGATCGGTGGGTGGCATCACCTACGACACCGGGGCGCTCGTCGCAGCGGAGCGGAACGATCGGCTGGTCTGGGCGCTGCACCGTCGGGCGCTGGAGCGAGGCCGTCGCCCGACGGTGCCCGCTGGTGTGCTCGGCCAGGCGTGGCGCGGCGGTCCGCAGGCGGAGATGTCTCGCCTCTTGAAGGGATGCCGGATCGAGCCTCTCGACGAAGTCCGCGCCCGAACGGCCGGGACGGCCTGCGCACGAGCCCGGACATCGGATCCCATCGACGCGACCGTCGCCGTCGGAGCCATCGCACGAGGCGACCTCGTTGTCACCTCCGATGACGACGACATCCACGCGTTGGCTGACGCGCTCGGCGCTCGCATCGAGATCGTCGGCACCTAGAGCTCGATCGTACGCTGACGTCCCCACAACGCCGGGTCGGAGGGCGTCGTCCTGCCGCCCTTCGAGCGCGGGTTCCCATGTCCACCCGGGGCGCCATGTCGTGCACCTCCTCCGCCGCCGACAGCACAGCGCGCACCTCCGCCTGCGACATCGACGCCCGCTGCGTGCGCTTCGGGCGGGCGCTCGACGCCTGCGCCGCGGGGTTCTGCGAGATCCACC